>JAKAHU010000001.1 GCA_021825385.1 Chloroflexota bacterium
CGGAGCAGCTGGGCCAGCTCCGGGTCGGTGGTCCGGACGGTGGCGACGAGCCTGGCGATCGCCGGCTCGAGTGGCATCGTCGAGGGGCCGGCCGTCGCGCCGAGGAGCCGCCACCGGCCGTCGACCCGCCCGACGAGCGCGGCCGAGCTCGTCGCGGTCCCCAGGTCGAGAGCGAGGAAGGCGCGTGGGTCGGTGGTCACCCGTCGACGCAGCCCGCTCCAGCCGGTTGGTCAGGCATCCCAGCCACCACCGTCGTCATCCTCTTCGTCCTCCACGGCCTCCTCGAGCCGGGCGATCAGCTGCTCGATCCCGGCCTCGTCGGCCAGGATCTGGCTGGCCGGACCGATCTCGCCGCCGAAGAGGCCGCGGAGGGTCGGGTCGAAGAAGAGCATGGCGTTGCTGCCGAGGGAGCGGTAGGGCCGGCTCGCCTCGAGGAAGTGGACGGCAGGGGCCGTGAGGCCGCGCAGCTGGATCTCGCGGGCGACGCGCTCGACGAGCTCCTCGCGCTGCTCGTCGGTCGGCTCGACGGGGAGGTTCACGCTGGATCTCCGATGGGCTGGGCCGGCGAAGCCGTCGATTCTCCGGCTCCGAGGGCAAGCTGGAAGGCGCGGTACGTGCCTGCGCCCCGAAGGGCGAAGATGACGGTGGTGATGGCGGGCGACCGCTCGAGCTCGTCACGGACGGTCCGGACCATGATCCGGGCCGCCTCCTCGAGCGGGAACCCACCGACCCCCGTCCCGAGAGCCGGAAAGGCAATCGTCTGGATATCGTACTCCCGGGCGCGCGCCATCGCGCTCCGGACGGCCGCCTCGATCGCCGCCCCGCTCGTGCGCCGGGCGCGGTCGAGGGAGGCGGCGTGGATGACCCACCGGGCCGCCAGGGCCCCGGCCGGGGTGACGATCGCCTCGCCCAGCCCGATCGGGCCCTGCCCGACGGCCGCGAACTCGATCTCGTCACCGCCTCTGCGCTTCAGGGCCCCGCCCACGCCGGTCGACATCCACAGCGTCACGGTCGCCGCGTTGACGACCGCGTCGACCTCGAGGTCGCAGATGTCACCGTTCCAGAGCTCGATCCGTGCCACTCGCCCGCCTCATCGACCAGGGTCCGGACGGCGACCGTCCCGGACCCCGAATCGTACACCCGGGTCAGGCGGCGGGCCATCGCGGTGACGACCTCCCACGAGATCGTGGTGCGCAAGCGCGCCAGTTCGGCGGCCGTGATCTCCGAGCCGCCCTGTTCGCCGAGCAGGACGAACTCGTCGTCGACGGTGATCGGGGGGCCGGGCACATCGCTGACGTCGGCCATCACCGCGTCCATCGCCACGTTCCCCACCAGCGGCACCCGAACCCCACGCACGAGGGCGCTGGCCCGGTTCGAGTAGCCCCGGCTCCAGCCATCCCCGTAGCCCACGGGCAGGGTGGCGATCCGGCTCGGCCGGCGGGTGACGAAGCTCGAGCCGTAGCTGATCGCGGTCCCCGCCGGCAGGTCGGCGACCCGGACCGGGCGAGCGTGGAGAGACATCACGGCCCGCAGCCGGGCCACCCTCGGCACGGGCCGCCCGTCGGCGATCAGGTCGTCGGGGACGAGTCCATAGAGCGCCAGGCCGACCCGGACCGCGTCGTAGGCGGGCACCCCTCCGGCAAGGATCCCTCCACTGGCCAGGAGGTGGCGGTCCGGGAGGCGGACGCCGCCGTCGCCCAGGAGCGCCGTCGCCGCTTCGAACCGGGTCACCTGGCCGAGCGAGCGCGGCTCGTCCTCGGGCGAGCCGAGATGCGACCACAGCCCGGCCAAGACGACCCCGGGCGTGCCCCGGATCGCCTCCGCCGCGGCCTGCACCTCGGCCTGGCTGACGAAGCCACCCCGTCCCAGTCCTGTCTCCAGCTCGATCTGGATCCGCAGCCGGCGGCGCGGCCTGCGGCCGGCGGCCTGGGCGCGGCGGAGCGCGGCCAACGTCCGGTCCAGGAGCTCACCATCGCCCGCGGTCAGGGAGATCGAGTGGCGGGCCGCTTCCGGGGCGAGCTCGGGCGGGACCGGGTAGACGATCAGGATCGGCAGCCGCAGGCCGGCTCGACGGATCTCGACCGCCTCGTCGAAGGTGGCCACGCACAGCCCGTCGGCACCGGCGTCGGCGAGTGCCCGCGCCACCGGGACGGCGCCGTGGCCATAGGCATCAGCCTTGACCACCGCCTCGACTCGGACGCCCGCCGGCAGCAGCGAGCGGATCGTGGTCAGGTTGCCGGTGAGCCGGTCGAGGTCGATCCGCAGCCAGGCCGTCCGGGGCAGCGGCGGCGGCCTCAACCTGTCGTCCCCTCCCCCGAACGATCGCGCACCCCGAAGCCGAGCCGCCGGCCGGCCGACCGGCGCTCGGCGAGGAGCGTCAGCCGCCGGCGGGCGAAGGCGAGCTCGTCGGGCAGGTCCGAAGCGAGCAGCCCGGCATCGCCGATCCGTTGCCGCACCGCTTCGCCGGCCAGGCCGTGGAGGTAGACCCCGAGCCGGGCCGCGGCAAACGGTTCCACCCCCTGTGCCAGGAGCGCTCCGATCGTCCCGGACAGGACGTCGCCGGTCCCACCGCTGGCCAGGGCCGGATTCTCGAAGGGGGCGACGGCGATCGCGCCTCCAGGCTCGGCGATCACCGTCCGGGCCCCCTTGAGAACGACGACCTGGCCCCAGGTCTGCGCGGCGCTCACGGCAGCCCGGGCGCGGGCGGCATCGTCGGCCAGGAGATCTCCGTCGATGTCGGGATCGACCCCGCCCGCCGCCCGGAGCCGGCGGAACTCGCCGACATGGGGCGTGAGCACCGCCCGCCGGGTGACGCCCTCCCACCATAGATCGAGCGAGCGAGCGAGCGGAGCGCCTCGGCATCGACGACGGCCGGCACCGGAGCCGGCTCCTCGGGGACGGCCAGGAGGGCCGAGATCAGCTCGGTCGTGGCCAGCCCCGGCCGGAGGCCCGGACCGACGACGATCGCGTCGTGGTCGTGATCGAGGATCCGTCCGAGCGCCCGCTCGGGGTCGACCTCCTCGAGGTCGTCCTCGGGCAGGCCCATCGTCGTCGCCTCGACGACCTTGGCGGCGAAGAGCGGCTGGAGCGATTCGGGTACGGCCAGGGTGACCAGACCGGCCCCGGCCCGCCCGGCGGCGCGACAGACGAGGAGCGCGGCCCCGGCGTAGTCGAGCGAGCCGGCGAGGACGAGGAGCTTGCCGAACATCCCCTTGTGGCCGCGCTGGGGGCGGACCGGGAGGAGCGTCGCGGCAAGGGCGTCGTCGAGCGCGGTCGCCCCGGGCACGACGGCCATCGTCCGCCCCGTGCCGTCCGGTCCCTCCTCGGCCCGGCGCCCGAAGCCGACCGGGCCCCGCTCAGGCACGTGGGTCACCACCGCCGGCCAGCGCCCGCAGCCGCTCGAGCCGAGCCAGGATCCGGCGCTCGCGCTCGTCGAGCCGCTCCTCGATGTCCGGCGGGAAGAGGTAGCGCCCGCCCGCGACGCGGATGCCGTAGGCGATGGCGACCGCGTACTCCGACTCGTGGCTGATCGAGACCGCCACCCGATCCATGCCCAGCTGCCCGGCGCGGATCGCCGCGCGCCCGTGGAGCCGGACGGCCGGCTGGCCGGTGGGCAGGCGCTCGATCTCGATGTCACGCCAGCCGATCCCGCGCACCCCGAGGCCGAGGACCTTCGAGACGGCCTCCTTGGCCGCCCACCGTCCGGCCAGCGTCTCCGGCCGATCGCGGACGTAGCGCTGCTCGGCGGGGGTGAGGACCCGGCGCGTAAAGCGGGCCCCGTGGCGCTCGAGCGCGCGCCGGATCCGGTCGACCTTGACGATGTCGATGCCGAGCTCGGTCGTCCCCGCGGGAACGGCGCTCGGGGTGTCGCGCGGACCGGCCGGGACCAGCGGGTCGGCCCGGGTGGAAGCGCCGGCCGAGGCCGGTCCGTCGCTCGTGACCAGTCGGTCGCCCCCGGTCATCTCGTCGGCCGAGCCGCGCGCCGCCATGGCCGACCTACTCGACCGTCACCGACTTGGCCAGGTTGCGCGGCTGGTCGACGTCGGTGCCGCGGGCGACGGCCATGTGGTAGGCGAACAGCTGGAGCGGGATGACCGCCAGGACCGGGCTGAGCGCCTCGTGGGTGTCCGGCACCCAGCACACGTCGTCGGCGAAGCGCTCGACCTGCGGGTCGCCCTCGGTCGCCACCGCGATCACGCGCGCGTCGCGGGCGCGGCCCTCCATGACGTTGCTGATCAGCTTGTCGTAGACACTCGAGCGGGTCGCGACCGCGACCAGCGGCACCTCGGCATCGAGGAGCGAGATCGGGCCGTGCTTCAGCTCACCGGCCGCGTATCCCTCGGCATGGACGTAGCTGACCTCCTTGAGCTTGAGCGCCCCCTCGAGCGCGGCCGGATAGGTCAGCCCCCGGCCGACGAACATGAAGCCGCGCGAGTTCACGTACCGTCGGGCGAGCGCGGCGCTGTCGGCCGCGTTGTCGAGGGTCCGCCGGGCAGCGTCCGGCAGCGCCCGCAGGGCGAGACCGAGCTCGAGCTCCGCGCCCGCCTCGAGCGCCCCCCTCAGCTTGGCGATCGCAGCGGCGAGGATGACCAGCGTCGTGACCTGGGTCGTGAACGTCTTGGAGGCCGCCACGGCGATCTCCGGTCCGGCCTGCAGGAACAGGACCGCGTCCGCCTCGCGAGTGATCGCCGAGCCGACCGTGTTCGTGACCGCCACGACGCGACAGCCTCGCTCGCGGGCCAGGCGGGTCGCGGCGATCGTGTCCGCGGTCTCGCCGGACTGGCTGACGGCGATCACCAGCGTCCGCTCGTCGAGCGGCGGCGGAGCGTAGCGGAATTCCGAGCCGACCGTCGCCCGGGCCGGCAGGCCGGTCCACTCCTGGAGGGCGGTGGCCCCGACGAGCCCGGCGTAGTGGGCGCTGCCGCAGGCGATCAGCTCGACCCGGTCGATCGTCGCCAGGTGCGTGGCCAGTCCGTCGAGCTCGGTGACCCGGATCCGTCCGTCACGGCTCACGCGGCCGGTGATCGCGGCCCGCAGGGCGTCCGGCTGCTCGTCGATCTCCTTGGCCATGAAGTGCTCGTAGCCGCCCTTCTCGGCCGCCTCGAGCGACCAGGCAACCGTGCTCACGACCCGCTCGCGGGGCACGCCATCGATCCCGCTGATCGAAACCCCCGAGGGGCGGAGATCGGCCAGGTCACCCTCCTCGAGGAAGATCACCCGGTCGGTGTGGGCCAGGATCGCCGCCACGTCGGAGGCGAGGAACGTCTCGCCATCACCGATCCCGACCACGAGCGGCACATTCATCCGGGCCCCAACGAGGCGGTCCGGCTCGGCCCGGTGCATGACCGCCAGGGCATAGGCGCCCTCGGCCTGGCGGAGCGCGATCCGGGTCGCCTCGGCGATGTCGCCCGCGTAGGCGTCCTCGATCAGGTGGGCGAGCGCCTCGGTGTCGGTCTCCGAGGCGAGCCGGTGACCTCGTTCCTCGAGCGCGTCGCGCAGCTCGCGGAAGTTCTCGATGATCCCGTTGTGGATGACCGTGATCTCGCCGGTGCAGTCGACGTGGGGGTGAGCATTCAGGTCATTCGGCCGGCCGTGGGTCGCCCAGCGGGTGTGGGCCAGCCCGATCGCGGCATGGGGCGTCCGGTCGAGGAGCGCCGTCTGCAGGTTGGCGAGCTTGCCGGCCCGCTTCTCGACGAACAGGCCGCCGGCCTCGTCGACGAGCGCGATCCCGGCCGAGTCGTAGCCACGGTACTCGAGCCGCTTCAGGCCTTCGATCAGGATTGGACCCGCTTCCCGCGGCCCGGTGTAGCCGACGATGCCGCACATGACGTCACGCTCTCCGTGTCTGCCCGACGGTGGCAACCGACGGGCCTCGTGGTCGCCGGTCGGGCCGCCGGCTCAGTTTAGACGCTCCCTGGCGACCGAGGCGATCGCGTCGGCCAGATCGGCCACGAGCCCCGCGTCGGTGCCCTCGACCATCACCCGCAGGGCCGGTTCGGTCCCCGACGGGCGGACGAGCACCCGTCCCCCGACGCCGAGCCGGTCGCACGCCTCGGCGATCGCCCGCTGGAGCACGGGATCGCCCTCCCACTGGTCCTTGTGACGGGCCCGAACGGCACGCTGTTGCTGGGGCAGAAGGGGGATTCTGGCGGCCAGATCGGCCAGGCCACTCCCCCGCCGGCTCATCACCCTGAGGACCTCGAGCGCGGTGACGATCCCGTCGCCGCTCGTGGTGTGCTCGAGCACGATCACGTGGCCGCTCTTCTCGCCGCCCAACTCGGCGCCGTTGACCTGCATCCCCTCGAGGATGTACTTGTCGCCGACCGGCGTCCGGATCAGCGTCCCGCCGGCCGCTTCGACGACCGCCTGGAGCCCGCCGTTGGAGAGGACGGAGACGACGAGCGCCCCGTTTGCCAGCGCCCCCCGCTCGAGCCGGTCGAGGGCGAGGATGCCCAGGACCTGGTCGCCGTCGACCACTCGGCCGGCGGCATCGACCGCGATCAGCCGGTCCGCGTCGCCGTCGAGGGCGAAGCCGACATCGGCGCCGCGCTCGACGACGGCTGCCGCGAGCGAGGCGGGCGCGGTTGCACCGGCCTGGACGTTGATGTTCACCCCATCGGGCTCGTTGTGGATCACGTCCACCCGGGCACCGGTGGCGGCGAGGATCTCGGGCGCGACGATGCCGCCCGAGCCGTTGGCACAGTCGAGGACGACGTGGATGTCGGTCCGCACGGTGCGAGCCAGGGCGAGCCGGTGGGCACGGTAGCGATCGAGCAGCTGATGCGCGTCGACGGCCACCCCGAGCTCGGCATTGCCGACACCGCCGAGCTCCTCGGCCCGCCAGATCAGCGCCTCGAGCTCGTCCTCGATCGAGTCGTCGAGCTTCAGGCCGGCCCGGTCAAGGACCTTGAGCCCGTTGTCATCGGCCGGGTTGTGGGAGGCGGAGACCATGATCCCCGCGGCGAACTCGCCCTGTCCGGCCAGGAAGGCGAGGGCGGGCGTCGGGACCACGCCCACCCGGTGGACGTCGACGCCGAGGCTCGTTGCCCCGGCGGTGATCGCGGCCACGAACATGTCGCACGAGCGACGGGTGTCCTGGCCGACGACGAGCAGGCCACCCGGACCGACCAGGCGGTGGGCGGTCGCCCGTCCGAGGGCGTAGGCGATCGTGGGCTTGAGGTCGACGTTGGCGACCCCCCGGATGCCGTCGGTTCCGAACAGACGCGGCATGCTATGGCCCTGGCGGTGCCGAGGGGCTGGCCGAGACCGGCAGCCCGACGGTGATGATGATCCGGGCGGGGGCGATCGCGACCAGGCTGAGCCGCGATGGGAGTGCGGCCCGGAGGGTCACCTCGTGCCCGCCGGGTTCCAGGTCCGTCACGTCGGCCACGACGACGAGGCTGCGCGCATCGAGCTGGTCGAGATCGGTGGCCGCCCCGCCGACGGTGACCAGGACCCGGTCGGTCGAGAGGCTGTACGTGCGGTCGGTGCGCTCACCGGCCAGGACGATCCCGGCGCTGATCGTGCGGCTGCCCATGGTGGGCCGGATCCGGACCGAGACCCGGACCGTGGCATCGCCCAGCAGGGCGACTCCGTCGGGCAGGGCGAGATCGATCGTGCGCCCGAAATCGGCCACGGCACCCGAGAGCGAAACCGGGTTCGTGTCGATCCGGGCCAGTTCGGCGAGCACGCTGGCGTCTCCCTCGACCGTCACGACGACCGGGCTGACGGTGACCGAGCCGACCTCGAACCCGACCCCGGGCGTGCCGACGACGACCGGGTTGACCGGCAGCGACTTGCTGACCAGCTGGTTGCCAACGAGGATCCGCACCCGGACCGCAGCCGGGTCGAGCCGAACCTGGGAGACCGGCTCACCCCGGCCATCGACGGCGACCAGATCAACCGCCTGGTCGATCGAGATCCCGGACGGCTGGATCAGAACGCGGGCGACCGCCTGGACGACCTGGCTGACGGCCGAACGCGGCCCGCTCACGGTCACCTGCCTGACCTCGAGGACCGGATCACGGACCTCGAGGCCCGGCGGAACGGTTCCCCGGTCGACCTCGACCGGCACCGTCTTCGAGACCAGCGGGTCGAGACGAATCTGGATCTGGCGCGGGTCGAAGTCGAGCACCTGGACCCGCCCATCGGCCACCCTGACCTGGACCGGCACGGTGACGAACGAGCTGCCCGGCTGGGGCACGACCCCGGCCAGGTCGACGAAGGCCGAGAAGCTCGCACTCGAGAGCCGGTCGAACGCGTCGCGTGGGGCGAACAAGCGGACGTCGTGAACCTCGCCCAGCGAGCCGAGGATGAACACCGACGGCGACTGGTTGACCGGCACGATCGGGACGCGCCCGGCCCAGACCTGGGCGTTCTGGGACAGGACGAGGCCGGCGTAGAGGAGCGTCGCGAGCACGACCGCCCCGAGCTTGAGCGGCCAGTTGTGGACGACGAAGCCGACGAACCGTCTCACTGGCGGGCGCGGGCGGTTGCCGGGGTTGGCGGTTCCCCCTCGCCGCCGGGCCGGCTTCCGGGCGGGGCGGCGGGGCTGCGGGTCGCGGCCGGCCCGAGGAGGCGGCCGAGGCCGGCACGCCGCTGACCTCCGCGCGAGGGGCGCCCGAAGCGCGGCCGGCCCCGGGACGGGTTGAGCAGGGCCGTGATCGCCCTGGCCAGCTGTGCCTCGTGCAGGTTGCGCACGATCCGGGCCCGTTCGACGAGGCTGATCTGGCCGTTCTCCTCGGAGACGACGACGACGAGGGCATCGGTCTGCTCGGTGATCCCGAGCGCGGCCCGGTGACGCGTCCCGAAGCGCTCGGCCTGGACGGTCGTCTCGGCCAGCGGCAGGAGTGCCCCGGCGGCCAGGATCCGTTCGCCCCGGATGACGACCGCGCCGTCATGGAGCGCCGAGTGGGGAGTGAAGATCGTCTGGAGCAGGTCGGCCGAGAGATCGGCGTGGAGCATCACCCCGGTCTCGGCGATCTCCTCGAGGCCGGTCTCGCGCTCGATCACGATCAGGGCCCCGTGGCCCTCGGCCGAGAGCAGGCTGGCCGCCCGGGCGACGGCGCTGGCGACAGTCTCGGCGGTCCGCTGGTCGGCCGGGGCGAGGAGCCAGGCCAGCGAGCCGACCCGTCCGATCTGCTCGAGGGCGCGCCGGAGCTCGGGCTGGAAGATGACGACGAGGGCGAACAGGCCGACCACGGCGCCGGTCTGGAGGATCTGGCTCAGCAGGCGCAGCTCGAGCGCCTGGGCGGCGGCATAGACCCCGAACAGAACCGAAACCCCGATCACGAGGCGGACCGCCCGCGTCCCCCGGATCAGGCTGAAGAGCCAGTAGATGAGCAGGGCGGTGATCGTGATGTCGATCAGCGTCGACAGCCGGATCTGATCGAGGATCGACTGGAGGAGCTGGGACATCGTCGCCTGAGTGTAGCATCGCGACCGGCTCCCCCTGCGCGCCCGGCCGGGGCGCGGGTCCGGTCCACGGCTTAGCCGGGAGGGCCGGACTCGTCGGGCCGGGCTCCGACGGGCTCGCCCGGACGGGTGCCCGACAGGGCTGTGACCCGGGCCAGGGTCGCACGATCACCATCGAGTTCGGCGAGCCGGGTGAGCAGGGCGATCTTCTCGGTCGCCAGCTCGCGCCAGCCGCGGGCCAGGTAGAGGTCGACCAGCGCCAGGTGGAGCTCGGGATCGTCGGGGGCGATCGAGAGGGCCTGATAGCAGGCGTCGAGGGCGGCATCGGCCCGGTCGGTCGAGCCGAGCATTCGGGCGGCCGCGAGCAGGGCATCCCGGGCCGGCCCCGGCTCTCCGGCATCGATTGCCGCCTCGGCCCGTTCGAGCCAGGTCTCGGGCATCGTGGCGGTCACCTCCGGCACGGGCTCCGGCGGCGGGACGGCGGCCTCCGCCGGAGCGGGCGTCTCGGCCAGGGGGATCGGACCGGGCGTCGGTTCGGGAGCGGCGACGGCCTCAGCCGTGCCTGCCGTGCCGGGCCCGACCTCGCCGGGCTCGACCGGTGAGACGCCAGCCTCGAGCACCCGCACGGCCCGGGCCAGGGCCTCCTCGGCCACCCGGTCGGGCCCGCTCTCACGGATCAGCCGGACCAGCCGCTGGAGCGATCGGCGCCGGCTCCGCGACTCGGCCAGCTCGAGGGCATGGCGGACAGAATCGAGCGCCTCGACGGGACGCCCGGCGGCATCCTGGACCTCGGCCACGAGATCGAGCGTCCGGGCAGCCTCGACCGCCCGACCCGCCCGGGCCAGTGCCTCGGCCCGACCGAGGAGCGCAGCCTCATCGCGGGGCGCTCTGGCCAGAGCCGCGTCGAAGGCCGCCAGCGCCTCCTCCGGCCGGCCGCGGCGAAGCTCGACGTGACCGATGCTCGTGTGCGGCAGCGCCCGCTCGGTGGCGATCGAGGCCGCCTCGTGGTACGCCGCGAGGGCCGCCTCGAGCTGGCCGCGGAGCGCCGCGACATGTCCCCGTCGCAGGGCGTCTTTGTACCGCTCGTAAACGGCTTCGCTCACCGGCGCCTCCGGCGGGCTGAAGCGGCCGCTAGCGCTTCGTGTACTGCGGCGCCTTGCGGGCCCGCTTCAGGCCGTACTTCTTGCGCTCCTTCATCCGTGGATCGCGGGTCAGCAGGCCGGCCTGGCGCAGCGGCAGGCGATTCCCCTCCGGGTCGATCTGGAGCAGGGCCCGGGCGATGCCGTGGCGGATCGCACCGGCCTGGCCGGTCACCCCACCGCCCTCGACCTTGATCATCGCGTTGAACCGGCCGTCCGTGCCGGTCACCCGGAACGGCAGGCGGACGTCGGATTCATTGATCGCATTGCCGAAATGCTCGTCGAGGGAGCGCCCGTTGACGACGATCTCGCCCTCGCCCGGCAGGAGCCGGACCCGGGCAACGGCGGTCTTGCGGCGACCGGTTCCATAGAAGAATGCGGACGTGGTCATGCTGGCAGGCTCCTCGTCAGGCGAGCGGCTCGGGCCGCTGGGCCTGGTGCGGGTGGTCCGGTCCGGGGTAGATCTTCAGCTTGCGAAGCTGCTGGGTCCCGAGCCGATTGTGCTGGAGCATCCCCTTGACCGCGCGGCGGATGACTTCCTCGGGCCGGCGCTCGAGCAGGTGGCCCAGCGTCTCCTGCTTGAAGCCCTGGGGATAGCCGCTGTGGCGGATGTACAGCTTCGATTCCCGCTTGTCGCGGCTCACCGCCACCCGGGCGGCATTGAGGACGATGACGTGATCGCCCGAATCGAGGTGCGGCGTGAAGGTGGGCTTGTGCTTGCCCTCGAGGACACGGGCGATCCGCGACGCCAGGCGGCCGAGCGTCTCGTCCGTCGCGTCGACGACGTACCAGCGTCGCTCGATCTCGCTCTCGCGGAGCGTGTATGTCTTCGCGGTCTTCATGGCCTCGTTTCTGTCCTGTCATCCCGGCCTGGGCCGCGTCGACCAAGGACGACGCGCCGCAGGCACAACCCCCTGGCCGGTGCCACCGCCCCGTGGAGGGCCGGTCGTCGCGAGGCCAGGATCGCCGCGACCTGTTGTTCATCGATCTTGCCACGGCCGGCCTCGATCAGGACGGCCACGATCCGGCGGACCATCCCCCGCAGGAAGGCGTCGGCCGCGACGTCGATCGTCACGAGCGACCCTGCGCGCCGGACCCGGACCCAATGGACGGTCCGGACCGGCTGGCGGTCCGCCGCCCCGAAGGCGCTGAAGTCGTGCCGGCCCACGAGGACCGACCCGACCCGCTCCATCGCGGCGGTGTCGAGCGGGACCCGCACCCCGAGCGCCATCCGCTCGCGAAGCGGGCTGCGCGGCCCGTTCCAGACGGTGTAACGGTACTCCCGGTACCGCGCCGCATGGCGTGGGTGGAACCCGGCCGAGACGCGCCGCAGGTCGCGGATCGCCACGTCCACCGGAAGGAGTGCATTCAGCGCCCGTTCCAGTTCCTCCGCCGGCAGCCGCCCGGCGTCGGTGAACGCGATCACCTGCCCGCTGGCATGCACCCCGGCATCGGTTCGGCCCGCCGCATCGACCCGCCGGCGGATCCCCCCGGACAGGCGGCTCAGTGCGGCTTCGAGTTCTCCCTGGACCGTCCGGCGACCAGGCTGGGCCTGGAACCCGGCGAAGTCCGTGCCGTCATATTCGACCCGCGCGCGGTAGCGCACGGGTGCGCCCTCTCGAGCGCCTAACGATCGCCGCAGTCCCAGCTCACACCTGCGTTGGCGCGTCCGCGCGCGTGCTCACGCATCCCCGATGCGCTCGCTCGTGTGCTCCGCGCCGCCCTGGCCTGCCCGGGCCGAGCGGCGATCTGGTCCATCTCACGATCAGACGAGCTCAATCTGGACGATTTCCGCCGCGTCGCCCAGTCGCTGTCCGAGGCGCACGATCCGGGTGTAGCCGGACGTCCGGTCGGCATACTTGGGCGCGATCTCGTGGAACAGCTTGTCCACGACGAGCGGCTCATTGGGAAACGCGGCGATCACCGCCCGCCGGGCGGCGAGGTCGCCCCGCTTGGCCAGAGTGATCATGCGCTCGACGCGGCCGCGAACCTCCTTGGCCTTCGCCTCGGTGGTCCGAACCCGCTCGTAGCGCAGGATCGACACGGTCAGGTTCCTGTACAGCGCCATCCGCGGCCCGTGCTTGCGGCTCAGTTTGCGGCCATCGATCCGGTGGGCCATGGCTCAGCCCTCCTCGTCCGCTGCGAACGGCTCGTTCCCGGACTCGTTGTCGGCCGGCTCGTCGTCGAGCTCGCCATCCGACCCGGCCTCGGGCTCCGTGTCGGCGACGATGAAGCCGCGCATCCGGAGGCGCTCCTTCATCTCGTCGAGCGACTTCTTACCGAAGTTGCGCATCCGGAGCAGATCGTCGTCCGACAGCTGGAGGAGCTGGCCGACCTTGACGATGTTGTTCCGCTTCAGCGAGTTGTACGCGCGCATCGGCAGGTCGAGTTCCTCGATCGGCATGTCGAGCATGTTCGGCGGCAGCGACGGGACCCCAGCCACGGCCCGGTCCGTTGCCCCGGCGACCATGCCGATCGTCACGAACGGCTGGAACTGACGGACGAGGATGTCGGCCGCCCGGGAGAGTGCCTCCTCCGGGGTGATCGTGCCGTCGGTCTCGATCTCGATCGTCAGCCTGTCGTAGTTCGTCATCTGGCCGACGCGCATCGCCTCGACCCAGTAGTTCACCTTGCGGACTGGGGTGAAGATCGCGTCGACCGAGATCACCCCGATCGGCAGCGACTCAGCCCGGTCGGCCGAGACGTACCCGATCCCGCGCTCGACGGTCAGGTCCATCTCGATCGTCACGTCGTCCGAATCGAGGGTCATCAGGAGCTGGTCGGGATTGACGATCTCGACGTCGGCCGACTCGGTGATGTCGGCGGCGGTCACCGGGCCTGCCCCGCTCTTGATCAGCTTGAGCTGGACCGGATGGGAGGCGAAGCTCTTGAGGCGGAGCTTCTTCACATTGAGGACGATCTGGGTGACGTCCTCCTTGACGCCCGGGATCGTGGAGAACTCCTGGTACACGTCCCGGATCTGGATGGCGGTGACGGCCGCGCCCTCGAGCGAGGAGAGGAGCACCCGGCGGAGGGCGTTGCCCAGCGTGACGCCATAGCCGGCCTGGAGTGGCCCGGCCTCGTACTTGGCGTACGTGCCGCGGTCCTCGACCGGCTCGATCTGCGGGCTCTCGAGTTCGATCATGGTCTGGGGGTTACCTCGAGTAGTACTCGACCACGAGCTGCTCGTTCAGATCGAGCGGCATCTGGTCGCGGCGCGGCAGGTCGACGACGGTCCCGGCCAGCTTGGCGGGCTCGACGCTCAGCCACTCCGGCGCCTGGTGGGAGCGGAGCGTCTCCTTGGCCATCTTGAACGGTTCGCGGCTGGCCCGTGACTCACGGACCGCAATCCGGTCACCCGGCTTGAGCTGGAAGGACGGGATGCTCGTCGGGCGACCGTTGACCGCGAAGTGGCCGTGGCCCACGAGCTGGCGGGCCTGGGCGCGCGAGCCCGCGAACCCGAGCCGGTAGACGACGTTGTCGAGACGGAGCTCGAGCATCCGGAGCAGGTTCTCACCGGTTACGCCGGGCCGTGCCTCGGCCAGATCGAAGTAATTGCGGAACTGGCGCTCGAGGACCGCGTAAACGCGGCGGACCTTCTGCTTCTCGCGCAGCTGGACCCCGTAGTCGCCGACCTTACGCCGGCGCACGCCATGCTGGCCCGGGGGGCTTGGGCGTCGCTCGAAAGCGCACTTCTTGGTATAGCAGCGGGAGCCCTTCAGGAAGAGCTTGGTGCCCTCCCGGCGGCACAGCCGGCAGACGGATTCGGTGTAGCGGGCCATTGGATCCCCTTCTCGCTCAGACCCGGCGCCGCTTGGGCGGGCGGCAGCCGTTGTGCGGGATGGGCGTCACGTCGGTGATCGCGGTGACCTCGAGGCCGGCGGCCTGAAGTGACCGGATCGCCTGCTCGCGACCGGCTCCCGGACCCTTGACGTACACCTCGACCTGGCGCATCCCGTGCTCCATGGCGCGACGGGCTGCACCCTCGGCGCTGAGCGCGGCCGCGTATGGCGTGCTCTTGCGGGAGCCCTTGAACCCGGCCACCCCGGCCGAACCCCAGCTGATGACGGCACCCGCGGGGTCCGTGATCGTGATGATCGTGTTGTTGAACGTCGCCTGGATGTGGGCGTGCCCCTGGGGCACGTTCTTCCGCTCCCGGCGTCGCTGCTTGGTCGCCCGCTTGCGCTCGGCCATGCCTCTGTCAGACCCCTTACTTCTTTCGCCGGACGCCGACCGTCTTCTTCGGTCCGCGCCGCTGGCGTGCGTTCGTCTTCGTTCGCTGACCGCGCACCGGCAGGTTGCGCCGGTGGCGCAGGCCGCGGTACGAGCCGATCTCGATCAATCGCTTGATGTTCAGGGCGACCTCGCGACGCAGATCTCCCTCGACTTTGTAGCGCCGGTCGATCAGCTCACGCAGCCGGTTCACCTGCTCCTCGGTCAGATCGCGGACCCGGGTATCCGGGTTGATGTTCGTCTGGGCGAGGATCTTCTGGCTGGTCGGCAGGCCGAGCCCGTAGATGTACGTGAGAGCGACCTCGACGCGCTTTTCGCGCGGGATGTCGACGCCGGCGATGCGTGCCATCGGTTACCCCTGCCGCTGCTTGTGCTTCGGGTTGGTGCAGATGACCATCACGGTGCCATGGCGACGGATGACCTTGCAGTTGTCGCAGCGCGCCTTGACGGAGGCTCTGACTTTCAACGGACCCTCGATCTGTGTGACAGGTGATTCGTTACCTCAGCCGGTACGTGATCCGGCCTCGGGAGAGATCGTATGGAGAGAGCTCGACGCGAACCCGGTCGCCGGGCAGGATCCTGATGAAGTTCATCCGGAGCTTGCCGCTGATGTGGGCCAGGACGCGGTGGCCGTTCTCGAGCTCGACGGCGAACATCGTGTTCGGGAGCGGCTCGATCACCGTTCCTTCGACTTCGATCGCGTCCTTCTTGGCCACAGGCTCTTCGTCTTCCCTTTCTCGTGCTGCGTGCCGGCCTCAGGGCCGACACACGAACGCAAAGGGTACCAAAAACGCCGCGCGCCGGCAACTGGACCCCATCATGCGAGCGTCAGGATCTCGGGGCCGTTGTCGGTCACCGCGATCGTGTGCTCGAAGTGCGCCGCCAGCGAGCCGTCGCGGGTCGCGACCGTCCAGCCATCGGCTTTGATGTACACCTCTTCCCGGCCCAGCGTGAGCATCGGCTCGATCGCCAGGCAGATCCCCGGCGCCAGCCGGAGGCCCCTCGAGGCGGACCGGTAGTTCGGGACCTGAGGCTCCTCGTGCATCGAGGTGCCGATCCCATGGCCGACGAACTGGCGGACGATCCCATAGCCGCCCGCCCGGGCGACCTCCTCGACCGCCGCGCCGATGTCGGCGATCCAGTGGCCGGAGACCGCCGCCGCGATCCCGGCCATCATCGCCAGACGGGTCGTCTCGACCAGCCGGCGGGCCTCCGGCGCCGCGTCGCCGACGACGAACGTGCGGGCCGCGTCGCCGTGCCAGCCCTCGACGATCGCCCCGGCGTCGACCGACACGATCTGTCCCTCCCGGATCACCCGCTCGCCGGGGATGCCGTGGACGACCTCGTCGTCGATCGAGACGCAGATGCTGGCCGGGAAGGCACCCGGACCGGCGCCGTATCTCCCGCCGCCGAGATAGCCTTTGAACGAGGGCACCGCCCCGGCGGCCCGGATGTGACGCTCGGCGAGGGCATCGAGCTGGGCGGTCGTGATGCCCGGCCGAAGCGCGTCCTCGACGAGCGCCAAGACCTCGGCCACGACCCGTCCGGCACGGCGCATCTTCTCGATCTCGGCACGCGACTTGCGGGTGACCACCTCAGGCCCGCCAGTACGGCTTGGGCTCGATCGCATCGAGCAGGTCGGCGGTGACGGCCGCGATCGGCCGCCGGCCGTCGATCACGCGCAGGATGCCGAGCGGACGATAGTAGTCGACGACCTCGCGCAGCCCCCCCAGCTGGTTCTCCAGGCGGGCCCGGACGACCTCGGGCCGGTCGTCGTCACGCTGAACGAGCGGCGAGCCGTCGACATCACAGACGCCCGGCACGCGCGGTGGGTAGGCCACCTCGTGGTACGTGTGGCCGTGGGCCTGGCACACCCAGCGGCCGGACAGGCGCGCCAGGAGCTCGTCCTCGGGAACGGCGATGTACAGGGCGAGCTCGACCCGGCTGCCACGCTTGGCGAGCGACTCGTCGAGCGCACTCGCCTGAGCCCGGTTGCGCGGGAAGCCGTCGAGGATCGCGCCGTGCGAGGCGTCCGGGGCGTCGAGCCGCTCGAGGAGCATCCGCACGGTCGTCTCGTCGGGCACGAACTCGCCCCGCTCCATGAACTCCTTGACCTCGAGACCGAGTGGCGTCCCGGCCCGGACCGCGGCCCGGAAGAGGTCACCGGTGGCGATCCGCGGCAGGCCGAGATGGCGCGCCAGGATGTGCGCCTGGGTGCCTTTGCCTGCCCCCGGCGCCCCGAGCAGGACGAGGATCCTCATCGACCGGCTGGGGCGCAGGTCTCGCGCATGTCGGCCGGCTGGCGGCGGCCGGTCAGACCTCGACGACGATGAGCGGGCCGGATCACCTGATGAAGCCCTCGTAGTTGCGCATCATCAGCTGCGCCTCCACCTGCTTCATCGTCTCGACGACGACGCTGACCACGATCAGCAGACTCGTGCCACCGAGCGACAGCCCACCCAGGCCGGGCAGGATCGCGCTGACCACGAACGGGGCGACCGCGACCGCACCGAGGAAGAACGCCCCCGCGATCGTGATCCGCTGCACGATCCGGGCCAGGTAGTCCTGGGTGGGACGCCCGGGACGGATGCCCGGGATGAACCCGCCGTTCTTGCGCAGCTGCTCGGCCGTCTCGTCGGGCTTGAACGTGAACGCGGTGTAGAAGTACGTAAAGCCGACGGTCAGCAGGAAGTAGAGCAGGCCGTAGATGAACTGGTTCTGGAAGAAGGCGACGATCGCCTGGGCGGCATCCCTGACGAGGCCCACCTGGGAGGTCGTGAAGTACTGGGCGATCTGGCTCGGGAAGAGCAGGATGCTGACCGCGAAGATGATCGGGATGACACCGGCCTGGTTCACCCGCAGGGGCAGGAACGTCGATCCGCCCTGGTACATCCGCCGGCCGCGGACCCGGCTGGCGTACTGAATCGGGATCCGCCGCTGGCCCTCCTGGATGTAGATGATCACCGCCACCGCGGCAAAGCCGAGGACGGCGAAGATGATCGCCGAGGCCCAGTCCGGGCTCTCGAGGAAGCGCTGGATGGTGACCGGGACCCGGCTGACGATGCCGGCGAAGATGATGAAGCTGATCCCGTTGCCGATCCCCTTCTCGGTGATCAGCTCGCCGAGCCACATCAGCAGGATCGACCCGGCGGTCAGGGTGAGGATCTGGGTGACCGTCTCGAAGCTCGCCAGATCGAACCGCCCGGTGAGGATGCGCTGGGAATTCAGGAGGGCGAGGAAGCCGTAGGCCTGAAGCATCGCCAGGGGGACGGTCAGGTAGCGGGTGTACTGGTTGATCTTGTTGCGCCCGTATTCGCCCTCGCGGCTGAGCGCGGTCAGGGCCGGGATGACGCCGGTCATCAGCTGGATGATGATCGAGGCGTTGATGTACGGGTTCACCCCGAGCCCGACGACCGAGAAGTTCGACAGACCGCCACCCGAGAAGAGGTCGAGCAGGCCGAACAGCTGGTTGCCGGCGAAGAAGTCGGCGAGGGCGGTCCGGTCGACGCCCGGCACCGGCACCTGGGCCAGGAGCCTGAATACGACCAGGATCCCCAGCACGAACAGGACCCGGCGCCGGATGTCCGGCGCCCGGAACGCGTTGATCAGGGATTCGAACACGGGTCAGGCGTCCCCATCCGGTGCGCCAGCGGTCTCCGTCGTCTCGGTGGTCTTGGCAGGCCCGGCCGCCTGGTCAGGCTCGGCCGGGAGGCGAAGCGCAGCCAGCGGCCCGCTCGGCAGCTCGAGGACCTGGACCTGGCCGCCGGCCGCCTCGATCTTGGCCACCGCGCTCTTGCTGAAGGCATCGGCGACGACGAACAGGGGCGTGTGCACCTCGCCCTGGCCGAGCACCTTGAGCGGCTTGTCGAGCGTGCTCACCAGGCCAACGGCGCGCAGGATCTCCTGGTTGATCGTGATCGGAGCCGGCTTGCTGGCGGGCCCAGCCTTCGGGCCGGAGGCCGGCAGCTCGACGGGGGCGAGGCGGCCGAGCTCGACCAGGGTCGCGATCCGGCCGACGTTCACGACCTCGTAGTCGATCTTGAACCGGTTCTTGAAGCCACGCAGCTTGGGGATCCGGACGTGGATCGGTGTCTGGCCACCCTCGAACCAGGGCGGGATCGAGCCGCCGGTGCGTGCCTTCTGGCCCTTCGTGCCGCGCCCGGCGGTCTTACCCTTGCCCGCGGCGATGCCCCGGCCAACGCGGGTCCGGGGCGTCCGGGACCCGGCGGCCGGGTGCAGATCGTGCAGCTTCATGACTTCTCCTCAGCACCGGCTTCCGGAACCTCCTCGACCTGGACGAGGAACCGGACCTGGCGGACCATGCCGCGGGTTGCCGCGTTGTCGGGAACCTCGACGGTGTCGCCGATCCGATGGAGGCCCAGGGCCCGGATCGTGGCCCGGTTGCGGGCGACGTGGCTGATCGTGCTCTTGACCTGGGTAATGCGCAGCCTAGCGGCCATCGCCCACCTCCGATACCTGCTGGCCGGGGATGAACGAGCGCAGGGTCACGCCTCGCCGGACACTCAGCTCCTCGGCCGAGTGGAGGCTGCGCAGGGCCTCGATCGTGGCCCGGGTGACGTTGACCGGGTTCGTCGAGCCATGCGTCTTGGCCAGGATGTCGCGAATCCCGGCCGCCTCGACGACGGCCCGGACCGAGCCTCCGGCGACGACGCCGGTACCTCGCGAGGCCGGCTTGAGGAGCACCCGCGAGGCCGAGAACTCCTGGCGCACCTCGTGGGGGATCGTCGTCCCGACGAGCGGGACCCGGATCAGGTTCTTCTTCGCGTCCTCCACGCCCTTGCGGATTGCCTCGGGGACCTCGCCGGCCTTGCCCAGCCCGGCCCCGACGTGGCCCGCACCGTCGCCGACGACGACGATCGCGCTGAAGGAGAACCGGCGGCCGCCCTTGACGACCTTGGCGACGCGATTGATCTGGACGACGCGCTCTTCGAGCGCGAGCTTACTGGGGTCGATCCTGGCCACGTGATCAGCTCCTTCCGATCAGAACTCGAGGCCGGCTTCGCGGGCGGCATCGGCGAGCGACTTGATCCGCCCGTGGTACCGGAACCCGGCTCGATCGAAGACGACACGCTCGACGCCGGCGGACCGTGCCCGCTCGGCGACGAGGCGACCGACGATCTTCGCCTCCTCGGTCTTCGTCTGCCTGGACCCGCGGAGCTCCGGCTCGAGGGTCGACGCCGCGGCGAGCGTCCGGCCGGTCGAGTCGTCGATCACCTGGGCGTAGATGTGGTTGAGGCTGCGGAACACCGCGAGACGCGGGCGCGACGGCGTACCGACTGTGTGCAGGCGGATCCGCTCGTGGCGCTTCTGTCGCGCGACGCCCCGACTGGCTGCCTGGGTCATCGGGTGCGTTCCTTCGTGCTCGGGGTGATCGTCACTTCTTGCCGCCGATCTTGCCCGCCTTGCCGGCCTTGCGGCGGATCCGCTCGCCGGCGTACTTCACGCCCTTGCCCTTGTAGGGCTCGGGCTTGCGGGTGGCGCGGACACGGGCGGCCACCTGGCCGACGAGTTCCTTGTCGATCCCGACGACCGCCAGCCGGGTCGGGTTCTCGAGCTCGAAGCCGATCCCCGCCGGCGGCTCGATCTCGACCGGATGGCTGTAGCCAAGGCTCAGCTGGAGCTTCTCACCGACCTTCTGGGCGCGGTAGCCGACGCCGGTGATCTCGAGCCCCTTGCGGTAGCCGTTCGTCACGCCCTCGACCATGTTGGCCACCAGGGTGCGGGTGAGACCGTGCAGCTGGCGGTGGATCTTCGCCTCGCTCGGCCGCTCGACGACGAGCGTGCCCTCCTCCTGGCGCACGATCATGTCCGGATGGAGGTCACGCCGGAGCGTCCCCTTCGGGCCGGTGACGGTGATCGAGCGCCCGTCGAGCGTGACCGTGACGCCGCTCGGAACGGCGATCG
Source organism: Chloroflexota bacterium (assembly GCA_021825385.1). GTDB lineage: Bacteria > Chloroflexota > Limnocylindria > Limnocylindrales > CSP1-4 > JAKAHU01. The sequence goes on from JAKAHU010000001.1 coordinate 20,712, forward strand.
GTGCGCGACCGATTCGTGACATGCGTCCCCCTACCAGACGTAGGCGAGGACTTCGCCGCCGAGCTGGGCCTTGCGGGCCTGCGCGCCGGTCATGATCCCCTGGCTGGTGCTGACGATGACGATCCCGAGGCCACCGAGGACGCGGGGAATCTCGGTCTTGCGGGCATAGACGCGCAGGCCCGGCTTGCTGATCCGCTTCAGCCCCGAGACGACGGGCACCTTGCCGTCGACGTACTTCAGAGTCAGGCGCAGCACCTGGCTGGCGCCGTCCCGGTCCTCGCGCACGTCGGCGATGAAGCCCTCGTCCTTGAGGATCCGGGCGATCTCGCGCTTCGTGCGTGAGGCCGGCACGACCACCTCGGTGTGCCTCGCGCGCGACGCGTTGCGGATGCGCGTCAGCATGTCCGCGATCGGGTCGGAGATGTTCATCGGTTCCCTACCAGCTCGACTTCGTGACGCCCGGCAGCTCGCCCTGGAGCGCTCGCTCCCGGAAGCAGATGCGGCAGAGCGCAAATCGCCGGATGTAGGCGCGCGGTCGGCCGCACACGGTGCACCGGTGGTGAGCCTGCACCTTGTGCTTGGGGGGCCGCTTGGCCTTGGCGATCATCGATTTCTTGGCCATGGATCTCCCTCCCCGCGCCTAACCGGCGAAGGGCATGCCGAGGAGCTCGAGCAGACGCTTCGATTCCTCGTCGGTCTTCGCCGTCGTCACGATGCTGATCTCCAGCCCGCGGAGACGGTCCACCTTGTCGTAGTCGATCTCCGGGAAGGCGAGCTGCTCCCGGAGCCCGAGCGAGTAATTGCCCCGGCCGTCGAACGACTTGCCGGGCACGCCCCGGAAGTCGCGGATCCGGGGCAGGGCGAGCGTCGTCAGGCGCTCGAGGAAATCCCACATCCGCTCGCCCCGCAGGGTCACCTTCACCCCGATCGGGTTCCCGGTCCGGAGGCGGAACTGCGAGATCGAGCGCCGGGCGCGGGTGACGATCGGCTTCTGGCCGGTGATCATGGCGATGTCGCCGACCGCGGCGTCGATCGCCTTCGCGTTCTGGAGCGCCTCGCCCAGACCGACGTTGACGACGATCTTTGCCAGGCGCGGGACCTGCATCGGGTTGTCGTAGCCGAACTGCTTGCGCAGGGCGGGCACGACCTCCTCGCGGTAGCGCTCGTGAAGGCGGCTCATCAGGCCTTCACCTCCAACTGCTCGCCGCAGTGGCGACAGACCCGGACGCGCCGGCCGTTCTCGAGGGTGACGTGCGAGACGCGGGTCGGCTGGTCACAGCGCGGGCAGACGAGCATCACCTTGCCGATCGCCAGCGGCTGGGGGATCTCGAGGATTCCTCCCTGCTGGACGGCCGGCACGCGATCGGTCTGGCTGGCCTTCGGGCGCGGCTTCGTGTGGCGTTTGGCGATGTTCAGCCCGCCGACGACGACGTATGGGCCCCGGAGCGCCTTGACCGGCGCGACGGCGGCACCATAGCCGCGCGACGACGAGCGGGCGCTGCGGTGGACGCGTTCGACGACGCCACGCTTGCCGGCGTCCTTGCCGCTGAGCACGACGACCGTGTCGCCCTTGCGGATCTCGGGAATTCGGGCCGGGCTGGCCGGGGTGCGCGTCATCTAGAGCACCTCCGGGGCGAGCGAGACGATCTTCATGTAGTTGCGATCCCGCAGCTCACGGGCAACCGGGCCGAAGATCCGGGTGCCGCGCGGGTTGCCCTGGTTGTTGATCAGCACGGCGGCGTTCTCGTCGAACCGGATGTAGCTCCCGTCCGGGCGCCCGTACTCCTTGGCCGTGCGCACGATCACCGCCCGAACGACGTCGCCCTTCTTGACCGCCGCGTTCGGGATCGCGCTCTTGACGCTGGCGATGATCACGTCGCCGATGCCAGCGGTCGTCTTCTGCGAGCGACCCATCACCCGGATCGCCTGGATCGTCCGAGCGCCCGTGTTGTCGGCGACCTTGAGGCGGGTCTGCATCTGGATCATGCCGACGCCTCCTCACCCTCGCTCGGACGCACCTTGCCGGGATGGGCGGCGGCGTGGATCGCCTCGGCCGTCTCGGCCTCCTCGGCCACGATCTCGCTCGGACTGCCGTGCTCGCCGGCCCGGGCCACGACCTCGACCAGGCGCCAGCGCTTCGTTGCCGAGAGCGGGCGGGATTCCTCGATCAGGACCGTGTCGCCGACGTGGGCCTCGTTCAGCTCGTCGTGGGCCTTGAACTTCGTGGTCAAGCGGATCACCCGCTTGTAGAGGGGATGCCGCGCGAGACGGGCGACGGACACGACGATCGTCTTGTCCATCTTGTCGCTCACGACGCGGCCGACCTTCGTCTTCCGCTTGCCTGTGGTCACGGTGGTGCTGGCTCCTGTCATCGCGTGATCTCCCGTCACGCCGTCCGACCGAGCTTGCGCTCGTTCTGGACGGTGAGGATCCGCGCGATCGTTCGACGGGTTTGGGGGATGGCGCTGTAGTCCTTGAGCTGGCGCGTCGAGAGCTGGAAGCGCGCCTGCCAGAGCTCCTGCTTGGCCTCGCGGAGTGCCTGCTCCAGCTCGGCATCGGAGAGGGCGCGGACCTTATCGATGTCCATCAGCCGCCTCCTGGACGCCCTCACGCACGACGACCCGCGTCGCGACCGGGAGCTTGTGGCTGGCCAGGCGCATCGCCTCGACCGCCTCCTCGTGGCCGATGCCGGCCATCTCGAACAGGATCCGGCCCGGCTTGACGACCGCCACCCAGTGGTCGGGCGCGCCCTTGCCGGAGCCCATCCTGGTTTCGGCCGGCTTCTTCGTCGCCGGCTTGTCGGGGAAGATCCGAATCCAGATCTTGCCGCCGCGCTTGACCGAGCGGGTCATCGCCCGCCGGGCAGCCTCGATTTGGCGGCTGGTGATCCAGGCCGGCTCCAGCGTGGCCAGCCCATAGTCGCCGAAGGCGACCGTGTGCCCGCCCTTGGCCAGGCCCGACATCCGCCCGCGCATGACCTTGCGGTGCTTGACGCGTCGTGGCATCAGCATCGCTACGCTCCTCCTGCCGCGCCGGCCAGGGTGGCCGGTGCCTCGCGGTGGGCCATCCGCTCGGGGACGATGTCGCCGCGGTAGATCCAGACCTTGACCCCGATCCGGCCATACGTCGTGTGGGCGTGGACCTGGCCATAGCTGATGTCCGCCCGAAGCGTGCCGAGCGGGATCCGCCCCTCGCGGTCCCACTCGCGCCGGGCCATCTCCGAGCCGCCGAGCCGACCGGCGACGGCGATCTTGACGCCCTTTGCGCCGGCCTTCATCGTGCGCTGGATCGACTGCTTCATCGCCTTCTTGAACGCGATCCGGCGGCTCAGCTGCTGGGCCACGTTCATCGCCACCAGGTAGGCGTCGAGCTCGGGCTGACGGATCTCCTTGATCTCCAGCTTGACCTTGCGCTTCGTGAGGGCGCCGATCTGCTGGCGCAGGATCTCCACGTTCGCGCCGCCCTTGCCGATCACGATCCCCGGTTTGGCCGTGTGGACGGTGACCGTCACATGGTTGATGCCGCGCTCGATCTCGACCTGGCTGACGCTCGCGTTGGCGAGCCGCTGGGCGACCAGTTGACGGATCGCGATGTCCTCCTGGAGGAGGCTCGTGTATTCCTTGTCCGCATACCACTTCGCGGTCCAGGTGCGCGAGACACCGAGCCGGAAGCCGTACGGATGGACCTTGTGTCCCATGCTCAGGCCTCCCGGTCCGCGACGACGATCGTGATGTGGGTCATGGGCTTGTGGATCGGGAACGCCCGACCCTGGGCCCGCGGCCGCCAGCGCTTGATCGTCGGCCCCTCATCGGCGTGAGCCTCGACGACGACCAGGTCCTCGGCGGACAGGTTGTGGTTGTTCTCGGCATTGGCGGTCGCACTCTTCAGCACGGCCGCGACGTCCCGGGCGGCTCGTTGAGGCATGAACCGCAGGAGCGCGGCCGCATCCTCAACCGGCCGGCCCTTGATCGCCTGGGTGACCAGGTGGACCTTGCGGGTCGAGCCGCGGAGGTACTTGGCGGTGGCAGAAACGCGCACGGGTCGGCCCCTACTTCAGCGACGTCGACCGCTCGGTGTGCTTCCCGTGCCCGCGGAAGGTGCGGGTGGGAGCGAACTCACCGAGCCGGTGGCCGACCATGTTCTCGGTCACGTAGACCGGGATGTGCTTCTTGCCGTTGTACACGGCGATCGTGTGCCCGATGAAGTCGGGGAAGATCACCGACGCTCGGGACCAGGTCTTGACGACCCGCTTCTCGCTGCGCTTGTTCATCTCCTGAACGCGGCCGAGGAGCCGCGCCTCGACGAACGGTCCCTTCTTGACCGAACGCGACATGCTCTTGCCTCCTCCCCGCTACTTGCGGTGCCTGGACCGCACGATGAGGCGGCCGGTGGTCTTCGAACGACGGGTGCGGTAGCCCATGGCGGGCTTGCCCCACGGCGTCTTGGGCGGCATCCCGGTCGGCGACTTGCCCTCGCCGCCGCCGTGCGGATGGTCACGCGGTGTCATCGCGACACCCCGGACCTCCGGTCGGCGGCCGAGATGACGGGCCCGACCGGCCTTGCCCAGGCTCTGATTCTCGTGATCCAGGTTCGACACCTGGCCGATCGTGGCCATGCACCGGATGCTGACCCGGCGAACCTCGCCCGAGGGCAGGCGCACCTGGGCGTACTCACCCTCCTTGGCCAGCAGCTGGGCCGACGCACCGGCCGAGCGGACGATCTGCCCGCCCCGACCGGGCACGAGCTCGATGTTGTGGATCGTCGTGCCGAGCGGGATGTTCGCGATCGGCAGAGCGTTGCCGACCCGGGCCTCGGCCTCGGGACCGGCCACGACCACGTCGCCCACCTTGAGCCCGTGGGGCAGGAGCAGGTAGCGCTTCTCGCCATCGCGGTAGTGGAGCAGCCCGATCCGGGCGGAGCGGTTCGGGTCGTACTCGATCGTCGCCAGGCGGGCCGGGATCCCGATCTTGTCGCGCTTGAAGTCGATCCGGCGATAGTGCTGCTTCTCGCCGCCGCCACGGTGGCGAACGGTCATCCGGCCGGCGTTGTTGCGACCGGAGGTGCGCTTCTGGGGCTCCAGGAGCGGCTTGTACGGCTCGCGGGTTGTGACCTCCTCGAACGTCGAGCGGGTCATGAACCGGCGGCCCGGGGAGGTCGGCTTGTAGCTGCGGAGCGGCATCTCAGACCCCCTCGAAGAACTCGATCTTCTGGCCGGCGGCCAGGGTCACGATCGCCTTGCGCCAGGGCGAGGTATGACCGACGATCCGGCCGCGGCGCGTACCGCGGCGCTTCTCCCTCGCCTTCGTGGTCAGCACGTTCACCCCGACCACGGTCACCTTCTCCTGCCGGTAGAGCTCCTCGATCGCGGCCTTGATCTGGATCTTGTTGGCCTCCGGGTGAACCTCGAAGGTGTACTTGCCGCGCTGGGATTCGTCCATCGACTTCTCGCTGATCACCGGCCGGATGATCACCTCGTGGGCGGTGAGGCTCATGCGTACACCTCCTCCATCCGGGCGAGGGCCGGCTGCTCGATCAGGACCACGTCCGCCTTGAGCAGGTCGACGACGTTCAGCGAGTCGGCCAGGATCACCTCGACCCTGGGCAGGTTGCGGGCCGACAGCTCGAGCTTCTCGTCACGGGCCGGGGCGACGACGAGCACCCGGCCCGCCGCCTCGAGGGCGTCGAGGATGCCCACGAAGTCCTTCGTCCTGATCGCCTCCAGAGCGAACGCGTCGATCACCCGGATCGCATCGTCGCCGAACTTCGAGGTGAGCGCACCGCGGAGCGCGAGGCGCTTCATCCGGCGCGGCAGGCGCTGCTCATAGGAGCGCGGATGGGGGCCGAAGACGACCCCGCCGCCGGCGAAGTGGGGCGCCCGGCGTGACCCCTGGCGGGCGCGGCCGGTGCCCTTCTGGCGGTACGGCTTGCGACCGCCGCCGCGGACCTCGCCGCGGGTCTTCGTGTCGTGCGTGCCAAGATGCCGACCGGCCAGCTGCGCGGTCACGACCTGGTGCAGGACGGCGGCGTTGACCGGCGCCGCGAACAGCTCGTCGGGCAGCTCGACGCTGCCGATCGAGGCCCCGGTCCGGTCGTAGAGCGTGGTCTGTGGCATCGCTAGGCCTTCTTCACGAGGATGAGCGCGTTGCGCGCGCCCGGCAGCGGCCCCTTGACCAGGATCAGGTTGCGCTCCGGGTCCGTGCGCACGACGCGCAGCTTCTTGGTCGTGGTCCGAGCATCGCCCATGTGGCCCGCCATCCGGAGTCCCCGGTAGACCCGGCCCGGCGTCGTACCGGGCCCGATCGAACCTGGCTCGCGGTGGTGGTCCGAGCCGTGGGTCTTGGGACCACGCTTGAAATGGTGGCGCTTGATGTGGCCGGCGAAACCCTTGCCCTTCGAGACGCCGGTGACGTCGACCAGATCGCCGGGGGCAAACAGGCTGACGTCGAGCTTCTGTCCGACCTCGAAGGCCTCGACGTCCTCGACCCGAAACTCGCGGATCGTGCTCAGCGGCGGCAGACCGCGGAGCTGACCACGCTCGGGCCGGGTGATCTTCTTTGACTCCTCGACTCCGAGCTGGACCGCGCTGTAGCCGTCGCGGGCGGGGGTCCGCAGGCGGGTGACCGTGTTCGGCTCGACGGCCAGGACACTCACCGCGACCATCGTCCCATCGTCCTGGAAGACCTGGGTCATGCCGACCTTGCGGCCGATCAATCCGATGCTCATCGTCCGAGGGCCTCCCCGGGCCGGTGCTGGGTGCGCTCCATCGTCCTCATCACATCTTGATCTCGATGTCGACGCCCGCCGCGAGCGAGAGTCGCATCAGCGCATCGACCGTCTTCGACGACGGATCGAGGATGTCGACCAGCCGCTTGTGGGTCCGGATCTCGAACTGCTCCCGGCTGTCCTTGTCGATGAAGGGCGAGCGGAGGACGGTGAACTTCTCGATCCGCGTCGGCAGCGGGACGGGGCCAACGACGTCGGCACCGGTCCGCTGGGCGGTCTCCACGATCTGGGCCGCCGACTGGTCGAGCAGCCGGTGGTCGTACGCCTTGAGGCGGATCCTGATCCGCTGCTTGGCCATGGCGCGCCTACTCGAGGATGCTCACGATCGCGCCGGCCCCGACCGTCCGCCCACCCTCACGGATGGCGAACCGCTGGCCGACCTCGAGCGCGATCGGGGTGATGAGCTCGACGCTCATCTCGACGTTGTCACCGGGCATGATCATCTCGGCCCCTGGGGGCAGCCCGATCGCCCCGGTGACGTCGGTCGTGCGCAGGTAGAACTGGGGCCGGTAGCCGTTGTAGAACGGGGTGTGCCGGCCGCCCTCCTCCTTGGTCAGGACGTACACCTGGGCGGTGAACTTCGTGTGCGGCTTGATGCTCCCGGGCTTGGCGAGGACCTGGCCGCGCTCGATCTCGTCGCGCTCGATCCCGCGCAGGAGGCAGCCGATGTTGTCTCCGGCGCGGCCCTCGTCGAGGAGCTTCTTGAACATCTCGACCCCGGTCACGACGACCTTGCGGGTCGGGTGGATGCCGACGATCTCGACCTCGTCGCCGACCCGGACGATCCCGCGCTCGACCCGGCCGGTCGCGACCGTGCCCCGGCCCTTGATCCCGAACACATCCTCGATCGGCATCAGGAACGGCTTGTCGATCGCCCGCTCGGGGGTCGGGATGTACGAGTCGACCGCATCGAGGAGGGCCTGGATCGGGGCGTAGGCGGGATGGCTCGGGTCGTCGGGGGCCTCGAGCGCCTTGAGCGCCGAGCCGCGCACGACCGGGACCTCGTCGCCGGGGTAGTCGTACTTGCTGAGCAGCTCGCGGACCTCGAGCTCGACGAGGTCGAGCAGCTCGGGGTCGTCGACCGCGTCGACCTTGTTGAGGAAGACGACGATGTACGGGACCTCGACCTGCCGGGCGAGCAGGATGTGCTCGCGGGTCTGGGGCATCGGGCCGTCGGTCGCGGCGACGACGAGGATCGCGCCGTCCATCTGGGCGGCGCCGGTGATCATGTTCTTGATGTAGTCGGCATGGCCGGGGCAGTCGACGTGGGCGTAGTGGCGCGCGTCGGTCTCGTACTCGACGTGGGCGATCGCGATCGTGATCCCCCGCTCGCGCTCCTCGGGCGCGTTGTCGATCGTGTCGAACGCGCGGTACTCGGCCTCACCCTTGAGGGCGAGGTACTTCGTGATCGCCGCGGTCAGGCTCGTCTTGCCGTGGTCGATGTGACCGATCGTGCCGATGTTGACGTGCGGCTTCGTCCGCTCGAACTTCTTCTTCGCCATCGTTGACCGCTCCTCGCTCCTCGCGACCGTTCGGGGTCTCGTTCAGACCTTGGACTTCTGGATGAGCTCCGCGGCAACGTTGGCCGGGACCTCGGCATAGTGGGACAGTTCCATCGAGTAGCTCGCCCGGCCCTGGGTCATCGACCGCAGGTCCGTCGCGTAGCCGAACATCTCGGCCAGCGGGACGAAGGCCCGGACGACGGTCGTCGATCCGCGCGAGTCCATCCCCTCGACCTGGCCGCGCCGGCTGTTCAGGTCGCCGATCACGTCGCCCATGAACTGCTCGGGCATCGTCACCTCGACCCGCATGATCGGCTCGAGGATCGTCGGGCTGGCCTTCTCGACGGCGTCCTTGACGGCCATCGAGCCGGCGATCTTGAACGCCATCTCGCTCGAGTCGACCTCGTGGTACGACCCGTCGAACAGGATCGCCCGGACGTCGACCATCGGGTAGCCGGCGTAGACCCCGGTGGCCAGCGTCTCGCGGATCCCGGCCTCGACCGCCTTGATGAACTCGCGCGGGATCGTGCCGCCGACGATCTTGTCGACGAACTCGTATCCGCCACCCTTCGGGAGCGGCTCGAGCCTGATCACCGCGTGACCGTACTGGCCCTTGCCGCCGGTCTGGCGCACGAAGCGCCCGTTGCCCTCGGCGGGCCGGCGGATCGTCTCGCGGTAGGAGACCGATGGCCGGCCGACATTCGCGGCCACCTTGAACTCGCGGACCATCCGGTCGACGAGGACGTCGAGGTGAAGCTCGCCCATGCCGGCGATCCGGGTCTGGCCCGATTCCTCGTCGGTGTGGACGCGGAACGTCGGGTCCTCCTCGGCCAGGCGCTGGAGCGCGATCGCGAGCTTGTCCTGGTCGGCCTTCGTCTTGGGCTCGATGGCGACCTCGATCACCGGCTCAGGGAAGGTCATCGACTCGAGGATCACCGGGTGGTCCGGATCGGTCAGGGTGTCGCCGGTGAACGTCTCCTTCAGCCCGACCGCGGCCGCGATGTCGCCGGCGTAGACCTCGTCGATCTCCTCGCGGTGGTTGGCGTGCATCTGGAGGATCCGCCCGATCCGCTCCTTGCGGCCCTTGGTCGTGTTCAGGACGTACGAGCCGGCCTTGAGCGTCCCCGAGTAGACGCGGAAGAAGGCCAGCTTGCCGACGAACGGATCAGCCGCAATCTTGAAGGCGAGGGCGCTGAACGGCTCGTTGTCGTCAGGGGTCCGGAGGACCTCGGCGTGGGTGACCGGGTGCTCACCGATGACCGGCGGGACGTCGAGCGGCGAGGGCAGATAGGCCACGACGGCGTCGAGCATCGGCTGGATGCCCTTGTTCTTGAGCGCCGAGCCGGTCAGGACCGGCACGATCCGGTACTGGAGCGTGCCGAGCCGGAGGCCATGGACGATCTCGGCCTCGGTCAGCTCCTCGCCCTCGAGGAACTTGTGGGTGAGGGCGTCGTCGACCTCGGCGACCGCCTCGATCATCCGCTCGCGATGGGCGAGCGCCTCGTCGCGCAGCTCGGCCGGGATCTCGACCACCTCGATCTGCGCGCCCAGGTCGTCGCGGTAGATGATCGCCTCCATCCGGATCAGGTCGATCACCCCGCGGAACGTGTCCTCGGACCCGATCGGCAGCTGGATCGGGACCGCGTTCGCCCCGAGCCGGTCGCGGATCATGTCCACGCAGCGCCAGAAGTCGGCCCCCGTCCGGTCGAGCTTGTTGATGAAGCAGATCCGGGGCACCCGGTAGCGATCGGCCTGACGCCAGACGGTCTCCGACTGAGGCTCGACGCCGGCCACGCCGTCGAACACGACGACCGCCCCGTCGAGAACGCGGAGGCTCCGCTCGACCTCGACTGTAAAGTCCACGTGCCCGGGCGTATCGATAATGTTGATCCGATGATCCTTCCAAAAGCAGGTCGTCGCAGCGGCGGTGATCGTGATCCCGCGCTCCTGCTCCTGGGGCATCCAGTCCATCGTGGCCGCACCCTCGTGGACCTCGCCGATCTTGTAGATCTTCTTCGTGTAGAAGAGGATCCGCTCGGTCACGGTCGTCTTGCCCGCGTCGATATGGGCGATGATCCCGATGTTCCGCGTCCTGGCGAGCGGAACCTGTCGTGCCACGGTTTCGTTACGCTCCGTTCGCTCTTACCACTTGAAATGGCTGAAGGCCTTGTTGGCCTCGGCCATCTTGTGGGTGTCCTCGCGCCGCTTGACGGCCGCACCGAGACCATTCATCGCATCGACGAACTCGGCGGCCAGCTTCTCGCTCATGCTCTTGCCATTCCGCTTGCGGGCCGCCTGGACAAGCCAGCGCACGCCGAGTGAGAGGCGGCGGTCGCCCCGGATCTCGACCGGGACCTGATACGTTGCCCCGCCGACCCGGCGGGGCTTGACCTCGATGATCGGGGTGGCGTTGCGCAGGGCCGCCTCGAGAACCTCGATCCCCGGTCGGCGGGCCTGGGCCTCGGCGCGCGCGAGCGCCTCGCGCAGGATCCGGTCAGAGAGGTGGCGCTTGCCGTTCGTCATCAGCTTGGCCGTGAACCGCGATGTCGTCCGGCTGGCGGGAACGGTCTGGTACTTCGCCTTGCGCGGGATGTTGACGCGACGCGGCATCTACCTCTTCCCTCCGGGCTGGGCCGCCGCCTTCGCGCCGTACTTGGAGCGGCCCTGCTTGCGGTCCCGCACACCCGCCGCATCGAGCGCGCCACGGATGATGTGGTACTTGACCGACGGCAGGTCCTTCACCCGGCCACCACGGACGAGCACGACCGAGTGCTCCTGGAGGTTGTGCCCGATACCCGGGATGTAGGCCGTGACCTCCATCTGGTTGGTCAACCGGACCCGGGCGATCTTGCGCAGGGCCGAGTTCGGCTTCTTGGGCGTCATCGTGCGTACCTGCAGGCAAACGCCGCGCTTCTGAGGAGCGCCCGGAATGGGCTCCTGGCGCTGCCGTAGGCTGTTCCAGTTCTTACGCATCGCCGGCGCCTTGACCTTCGCGATCTTGGGCGTCCGGCCATGGCGCACGAGCTGGCTGATCGTCGGCACGAAGACGCTGCTCCTTTCGGGTTCCTGGTTGATGACCATGATCGGGCCGGTCCCCGTCGGCACCGCGGCTGCCCGCTGGGCGAGGCCGTCTGGTCGGGTCCGCTGGTCGGTGACGAGGTGTCCGTCACCTGCGATCGCCGGCACCGGGCGTGGACCCGCTCGGGGCCACGAAGGCGGAGTGTATCAGCGGCCCGAAGAGAGTGTCAAACGACGACCAGCGGCTGCCCGCGGGCCCACCGGTCCCCTCTCCGAGCCGCCCCGGCTCAACCGGCCGGCGAATCCTCCGACCCCGGGCCGGCCGACCCGTCCGCCTCGGCGAACGGGTTCACCAGCTCCTCATCGTCAGCTTCGGTCGATTCGGCACTCGCGGCCAGCAGCGACGCCAGCCCCGCCGCCTCCTCCTCCTCGGAGCGGGCACCGCCCTCTTCGAGGAACGGGTTGTACTCGGTTCCCGGGAGCGCCTCGAGCGCCTCGCCGGCGAGGGCCTCGAGGGCGGCCCGGCGCTGGCGCTCGCGAGCCGCGGCGATGTTCTGCGGCGCGCCCGTCCCGGCCGGGATCAGCTTGCCGATGATCACGTTCTCCTTGAGCCCGATCAGGTGATCCTTGGCGCCGTTGATCGCCGCCTCGGTCAGCACCCTGGTCGTCTCCTGGAACGACGCCGCGGCCAGGAAGCTCGACGTGTTCAGCGACGCCTTCGTCACCCCGAGCAGGACCGTCTGGGCCGTGGCCGGTTCGCCGCCCTCGGCCAGGACCCGGTTGTTCGTCTCCTCGAAGTCGAGCCGGTCGATCAGCTCGGTCGGCAGCAGGTCCGTGTCGCCCGGCTGGTCGATCCGGACCTTGCGCAGCATCTGGCGGACGATGATCTCGATGTGCTTGTCGTTGATGGCGACGCCCTGGCTGCGGTAAACCTTCTGGACCTCCTTGACCAGGTAGCGCTGGACCGCGTCCTTGCCCCGCGTCTCGAGGTACTCCTGCGGGTTGATCGGGCCATCGGTGATCGCGTCGCCGGCCCGGACCTCCTGGCCGTCCTCGACCTTCAGCTTGGCGTTGTGCGGGATCGCGTACTCGCGCTCGACGACATCCTCGGCCCGGACGACGAGCCCGTCCTGGGCTTCCACCAGGAAACCCTTGACCGGCGCCACGACGTCGGGGCCGCCCTCGACCCGCGCCACGACCTGATCCTTCTCGACCAGGTCGCCTGCCGCGGCCAGCAACTCCGCGCCGGCCGGCAGGGCGAGCGAGGTGTCGTACGACTCGCGGCTGGTCACCTTCACCCTCGTGCCAGTGTCGGCCCGGATGATCTCGACGATCCCGTCGATGTGGCTGATCTCGGCCTTCCCCTTGGGGATGCGCGCTTCGAACAGCTCCTCGACCCGGGGCAGGCCGGCGGTGATGTCCAGGCCGGCGACGCCGCCGGTGTGGAACGTCCGCATCGTCAGCTGGGTACCCGGCTCGCCGATCGACTGGGCGGCGATGATCCCGACCGCCTCGCCAATCCCGACCAGCTCGCCGGTCGCCAGGTTGCGCCCGTAGCACGCCCGGCAGACGCCGTAACGCGCCTCGCAGGTGAGCGGCGAGCGTACGAGCACCTCGTCGATCCCCGAGGACTCCTCGGCAATCGTGTTCGCGATCGCCTCGGTGATCTGCTCGTTGCGCTCGACGAGGACGACGTCCGGCTTCCGGGCGTCGTGGAGCGGCGCGGCGGCGAGCCGGCCGACGAGCCGGCGAGCAAAGGCGCTCCGGTCGCCACCACCGATCTCGCTCGACTCGTGGCGGGTGATCCAGCTGCCTTCCTCCGTGCCGCAATCGTCCTCGCGGGTGATCACGTCCTGGGCGACATCGACCAGGCGCCGCGTGAGGTAGCCCGAGTCGGCCGTCCGGAGGGCGGTGTCGGCCAACCCCTTGCGGGCACCGTGGGTCGAGATGAAGTACTCGAGGACGGTCATCCCCTCACGGAAGTTGCTCCGCACCGGGACCTCGATGATCCGACCTGACGGGTCGGCCATCAGACCGCGCATCGCGCCCAGCTGGCCGATGTTGCCCTTGTTGCCGCGGGCACCCGAGCTGGTCATCATCGTCACCGGCCCGAACGGGTCGAGACCCTCCATCATCGCGTCCGACATCTGGCTGGTGGTCTGCTGCCAGACGTCGACGACCTGCTGATAGCGCTCGTCCTCGGTGATCAGGCCACGCTGGAACTGGCGATCGATCTCGGCCACGGCGCGGTCGGCCGCGGCGAGGCGCTCCTGCTTGTCGGCCGGCATCGCGATGTCGCTGACGGCGATCGTTACCCCGCCCCGGGTGGCGAACTCGAACCCGACGCTCTTGATCCCGTCCACGAGATGGGCGGTCTCCTCGGAACCCAGCAGGCGGTAGCACTCGTCGACGAGCCGCTTGAGGGCGGCCCGGTTCATCACCTCGTTCGAGAAGCGCAGCCGGTCGGGCAGAATCCGGTTGAAGATGATCCGGCCAATCGTCGTCGTCTGCTGGCGCTCGACGAGACCGCCGGTCGCCTCGTCCCAGGTCCGGACGATCGCCTGGATCGGATCGTGGAGGGTGGCGCCGGTCTGGTCACGCAGCTGGTAGGCAAGGATTGCCTCGTCCTCATCGGCGAAGCTGCGCATCGTCGTACCCGGTCGAGCCTCCCGGTCGAGGGTCAGGTAGAAGCAGCCCAGGACCATGTCCTGGGTGGGCGCGACGACCGGGCTGCCGTCGGCCGGCGAGAGGAGGTTGGCGGTCGAGAGCATCATCGTCCGCGCCTCTTCCTGGGCGGCCGTCGAGAGCGGCACGTGGACCGCCATCTGGTCGCCGTCGAAGTCGGCGTTGAACGCGGTGCACACGAGCGGGTGGATCTGGATCGCGGAGCCCTCGACGAGGACCGGCATGAACGCCTGAATCCCCAGCCGGTGCAGCGTCGGGGCGCGATTCAGGAGCACCGGGTGATCCTTGATCACCTCCTCGAGGACGTCCCAGACCTCGGGCCGGACGCGCTCGACGATCCGCTTGGCGCTCTTGATGTTGTGGGCGAAGCCCTTCTCGACGAGCTGGCGCATGACGAACGGCTTGAACAGCTCGAGGGCCATCTTCTTGGGCAGCCCGCACTGGTGGAGCTTGAGCTCCGGGCCGACGACGATGACCGAGCGGCCCGAGTAGTCGACCCGCTTCCCGAGCAGGTTCTGGCGGAACCGACCCTGCTTGCCCTTGAGCATGTCCGAGAGGCTCTTGAGGCGGTGGTTGCCGGTGCCGGCGATCGCCCGTCCACGGCGGCCGTTGTCGATCAGCGCGTCGCACGCCTCCTGGAGCATCCGCTTCTCGTTGCGGATGATGATCTCGGGTGCGCCGAGCTCGAGCAGCCGCTTCAGGCGGTTGTTGCGGTTGATCACCCGCCGGTAGAGGTCGTTCAGGTCCGAGGTCGCGAAGCGTCCGCCGTCGAGCTGGACCATCGGGCGCAGATCGGGCGGGATGACCGGCACGACCGACAGGATCATCCATTCGGGTCGCGCCCCGGAACGGCGGAAGGCCTCGATCAGGCGGAGTCGCTTGATCGCCTTCTTGCGCCGCTGGCCCGACGATGTCCGGACCTCCACGTGGAGCTCGCGGGCCAGCGCCTCGAGATCCATCCGCTGGATGATCTCGCGGATCGCCTCGGCGCCCATCCCGGCGTGAAACAGCCGACCGCCCCGGGCGCCGGCGTTGTACTTCTCGTCCAGCGCTCGATACTCGGTCTCGCTCAGGGTGAGCATCGGGCGCAGGGCCTCGATCTCGTCGCGCACCTTGCGGATCTCATCACGCAGGCCCTGCGCTTCCTGGTGGAGGCGTTCCTTCTCCGCCTGGAGCGTGTCGGCGATCGCCGCCTCGAGGTCGGCGATCTTCTGCTGGGTCGAGCGCTCCTCGTCGCGCTCGCGCTCCTGGAGCTCGGTGTTGACCCGCTCGGTTTCGGCGGCGACGATCTTGCGCAGCTTCGCCATCGCCTCCTTGCCAGCCTTCTCGCCGGCGGCGACGACGACCTCACCGGTCGGGGCAAAGGCGATCGTCTCCTCGGCCACGCCGTTCTTCAGGGCCGCCAGTCGGGCCTCGACCTCCTGGGCAGCCCGCACGATCTCCTCGGTCCGGGCCGTGCGCTGCGCTTCCAGATCGGCCTTGAGCGCGGCCAGCGTCGCGTTCAGCTCGTCCTTCTGGCGATTGAGGTTCGCGCGCAGCTCGTCCTCGAGCTCGGCCAGCGCTCGGCCCGCCTTGCCGCCCCTCCCCTCGGCCTCGTCCTCGAGCTGCTGGAGTGCCCGTCGCCGGGCGTCCTCATCGACGTGAGTGACGATGTACAGCGCGAAGTAGAGGATCCGCTCGAGGTTGCGCGGGCTGATGTCGAGCAGGATGCCGAGCCGGCTCGGCGTGCCCTTGAAGTACCAGATGTGGCTGACCGGGCTGGCCAGCTGGATGTGGCCCATCCGCTCGCGCCGCACCTTCGAACGGGTGACCTCGACGCCGCACTTGTCGCAGATGATGCCCTTGTAGCGGATCCTCTTGTACTTGCCGCAGTAGCACTCCCAGTCCTTCGTCGGGCCGAAGATCCGTTCGTCGAAGAGGCCGTCTTTCTCCGGCTTGAGGGTGCGGTAGTTGATCGTCTCCGGCTTCGTCACCTCGCCCTTCGACCATTCCCGGATCTGGTCCGGGCTGGCGAGCGAGATCCGGATCGCACTGAAGTTATTGACCTCGAGCATCGTTCTCCTCCGCGCCGCCGCCTGGCTCGGCGACGCGATATGGACCCTGGGCGAGCGGAGCCGGGCCGGCCGGACGCCGGCTTCGCGAGTGGCGTGCGATGAGCGTCAGTCCTCGAACCCCGCGAGGTTGATGCCACCCAGATCGGGCAGCATGTAGCCGGAGGCGTCGTCCTCGCCGAGCGGGATCTCCTCGTCATTCTGGTCGAGGATCTCGGCGTTCAGCCCAAGGCTGCGCAATTCCTTGATCAAGACCTTGAACGACTCGGGTACTCGCGGCGGCTGGATCTCCTCCCCCTTGACGATCGCTTCATAGGTCTGGACGCGTCCGAGGACGTCGTCCGACTTCACCGTGAGCAGCTCCTGGAGGATGTTCGCGGCGCCGTACGCTTCGAGCGCCCAGACCTCCATCTCGCCGAAGCGCTGGCCGCCGAACTGGGCCTTGCCTCCGAGCGGCTGCTGGGTGATCAGGCTGTACGGCCCCGTCGAGCGGGCATGGATCTTGTCCTCGACGAGGTGATGGAGCTTGAGCATGTAGATGTAGCCGACCGTGATCGGCCGGTCGAAGACCTCGCCGGTCCGCCCGTCACGAAGCTCGATCTTGCCGTCCTCGGGCAGGCCGGCCTCGCGCAGTTCCTGGCGGATCTGCTCCTCGGAGGCACCGTCGAAGACAGCCGTGGCGGCCTTCTCACCCTTCTCGTGGAGCGCCCAACCCAGGTGCGTTTCGAGGATCTGGCCGATGTTCATCCGGCTCGGCACGCCGAGCGGGTTGAGGACGATGTCGACCGGCGTCCCGTCGGGCAGGAAGGGCATGTCCTCCTGAGGCAGGATCTTGGCGATCACACCCTTGTTGCCGTGGCGGCCGGCCATCTTGTCCCCGACGCTGACCTTGCGCTTCTGGGCCACCGAGACCCGCACCAGGCGGTTCACGCCCGGCTGCAGGTCGTCGTTGTTCTCGCGCCGGAACTCGCGGACCTCGACGACCTTACCCCGCTCGCCGTGCGGCAGGCGGAGTGAGGAGTCCTTCACCTCGCGCGCCTTCTCGCCGAAGATCGCCCGCAGCAGTCGCTCCTCCGCCGTCAGCTCGGTCTCGCCCTTGGGGGTGATCTTGCCGACCAGGATGTCGCCGGGACGGACCTCGGCGCCGATGTACACGATCCCCTCCTCGTCGAGATCCTTCAGGGACTCCTCGCCGACGTTGGGGATGTCGCGCGTGATCTCCTCGGGTCCAAGCTTCGTGTCCCGCGACTCGATCTCGTGCTTCTCGATGTGGATGCTGGTGAAGAAGTCGTCGCGCACGAGGCGGTCGCTGATCACGATCGCGTCCTCGTAGTTGCCTCCCTCCCAGCTCATGAACGCGGCCAGCACGTTCCGGCCGAGGGCGAGCTCGCCCCGGTCTGTGGAGCTCGAGTCGGCGAGTGCCTGGCCGGCGCTCACCCGGTCGCCGGCGTTCACGATCGGACGCTGGTTGATGCAGGTCCCCTGGTTGGAGCGGACGAACTTCTGGAGCCGGTACTCGTCGAGCTCGCCCTCGTCCGTCTCGACCTTGATCATCTCGGCGGTGACACTCGTCACGACCCCGGCCCGGGCGGCGATGACCACCTGGCCGGAGTCGCGCGCGGCGCGCTCCTCCATCCCGGTGCCGACGATCGGGGCCTCGGGCTCGAGCAGGGGCACGGCCTGGCGTTGCATGTTCGATCCCATGAGCGCCCGGTTGGCGTCGTCGTGCTCGAGGAACGGGATGAGCGCCGTGGCGACCGAGACGACCTGCTTGGGCGAGACGTCCATGTACTCGATCTGGCCGGGGCGGGCCTCCGGGAACGAATCGCGGAAGCGCGAGGGAACCCGCTCGTTCAGGAAGTGGCCGTGCTCGTCGAGCGGCGCGTTGGCCTGGGCGACGACGTGCTCCTCCTCCTCGTCGGCGGGCAGGTACTCGATCTCGTTGGTCACGATCGGCCGGATCGGAAAGGCCTGGGCCTTCTGGCGCTTCAGCTCCGCGGCCGCCTGCTCGGTGAACCGCTCACCAGCCTTCAGGATGACCGTCCCGTCCCGGCCGACGACGTCGGCCCCGGCCTCGAGCTCGAGCAGATCCGGATCGTCCCAGGCCGCCGTCCGGCGGACCTTCCGGTAGGGCGTCTCGATGAATCCGTAGCTGTTGATCCGGCCGTACGTGGCGAGCGAGCCGATCAGCCCGATGTTCGGGCCCTCGGGCGTCTCGATCGGGCAGATCCGGCCGTAGTGGCTGTGGTGGACGTCGCGCACGTCGAAGCCGGCGCGCTCGCGGGACAGGCCACCCGGGCCGAGGGCCGAGAGGCGGCGCTTGCTCGTCAGCTCGGCCAGCGGGTTCGTCTGGTCCATGAACTGGCTGAGCTGGCTGCCCCCGAAGAACTCTTTCATCGCGGCCACGACCGGCCGGATGTTGATCAGCGCGTTCGGGGTCGCCTTGTCGATCTCCTGGATCGTCATTCGCTCGCGGACGACGCGCTCCATGCGCAGGAGCCCGATCCGGAAGGCGTTCTGGATCAGCTCACCGTTGGCCCTGATCCGCCGGTTGCCCAGGTGGTCGATGTCGTCCTTGAGGTGCAGACCGCGGTTCGCCTCGATCAGATGACCCACGATCGCCGCGATGTCCTCGCGGCTGATCGTCCGTTCCTCGCGGGGCAGCTCGATCCCCATCCGGGCCGCGACCGGGTCGAGCTTCTTGTTGAACTTGTAGCGCCCGACCCGGCCGAGATCATAGCGACGGAAGTTGAAGAACAGGCTCTCGACGAGCTGGCGCGCGTTGTCGGCCGTGGGCGGATCGCCCGGGCGGAGCTTCTTGTAGACCTCGATCAGGGCGTCCTGCTGCGTTTTCGTCAGGTCCTTGTCCAGGGTCTGGGCGATGTAGGGGTGCTCGGGATCGATGTCGATCGGCGCGAACAGGGCACTGATCTCGTCGTTCTGCTCGTAGCCGACCGCCCGCAGGAGCGTCGTCGCGGCGATCTTCCGCTTGCGGTCGACCTTGACCCAGAGCTGGTCCTTGTTGTTCGTCTCGAACTCGAGCCAGGCGCCGCGGTTCGGGATCACCTTGGCGCTGAACAGGGCGCGGCCGCTGGCGGGATCCTCGAGCTCGCTGTAGTAGACACCGGGCGAGCGGACGAGCTGGCTGACCACGACCCGCTCGGCACCGTTGATCACGAACGTGCCCTGGTCGGTCATGGTCGGGAAATCGCCCATGTAGACCCGCTGGCGCTGGATCTCGCCGGTCTCCTTGATCAGGAGCTCGACGTTGACGTAGAGCGGCCTGCTGAAGGTCAGGTCCTTGGTCCGGCACTCGAGCTCGGTGTACTTGGGCGGACCGAACTCGTAGTCGAGGAACTGGAGCTCCATCACCTTGCCGGTGAAGTCCCGAATCGGGCTGATCTCGTCGAACAGCTCGCGCAGCCCCTTGTCCACGAACCAGCGGAACGACTCGAGCTGGAGCTCGATCAGGTTGGGGACCGGAAGAACCTCGGGGATCCGGGCGTAGCGCTTGCGCGCCACAGCCACGGCCGCACGGTCCGACGACTCAGCAACAGACAGCATGAACCGCTCCTTGACGGAGGAGAAGGGTGGGAAAGGCCGCGCTCACAGACCGACTAGGATACCGCGAATCGCGCACATGTCAAACAGGGGCGGTGGTGATCACCACCGCCCCTGCCAGCCCGGCCAAACCGCAACCCCGACGAGGATCCGCGAGGCGCGCTTCCGGGCGGGCGCCGGCCGGGAACCAGCCGAGATCGCCTACTTGATCTCCACCTTGGCGCCCTGCGCCTCGAGGGCGGCCTTGATCTTCTCGGCCTCCTCGCGCGTGACGCCTTCCTTGACCGGCTTGGGAGCCGCGTCGACGAGGTCCTTGGCCTCCTTGAGACCGAGCCCGGTCAGCTCGCGCACGACCTTGATGACCGGGATCTTGTTCGGACCGACCTCGGCGAGGACCGCCGTGAACTCGGTCTGCTCCTCGACCGCCTCGGCGGCGGCGGGGGTCGCCGCGGCCGGTGCGGCCGCCACGGCCACCGGGGCGGCCGCGGTCACACCGTAGCGCTCTTCGAACTTCTTGATGAACTCGGACAGCTCGAGGACGGTCATGCCGTCGATCGCCTCGAGGATCTGCTCCTGGCTGAGGGTGGCCATCGTTGATGAACTCCTTTGCTGACGGTCCGGCAACGGGGCCGGTGGTCGGTGGTGGCTGGTACGTGGATCGTCCGGGCAGCCCGGTCGTGGAGCGGGTTGTCGGCCCCGCCGTCAGGCGGCGGCGCCGGCCTTCTGGTCGGCGAGTGCCTGCAGGGCGTAGGCGAGGTTGCGCAGGTTTGCCCCGAGCAGCCCGCCCAGGGTGGCGATCGGCGCCTGCATCGCCCCGGCCAGCTGGGCCTGGAGCACCTCGCGCGAGGGTAGGCTGGCCAGGCGGACGACCGCCTCGCCGTCGATTGCCCGGCCACCGATGACGGCACCCTTGACCTTGACCAGCTTGTAGGGACGAGTGGCCTCGAGCACCGCCTTCGCCGTGGCGGCTTCGTCGGTCCCGAACGCGATCGCGGTCGGGCCGGTGAGCAAGGACGAGAGGGCCTCGGCCTTCGTCTCCGCGGCCGCGATCCGCATCAGGCGGTTTTTCACGACGCGGTACGAGACATTCTGCTTGCGCAGCGCCCGACGGATCTCGGCGAGTTCGCTCACGGTGAGGCCGCGGTACTCCGAGACGATATAGGTCGAGCTGCGGGCGAGTTCCTCGCGCAGCTGGGCGACCGTCTCGCGTTTGGCCTCGGTCGGCATGGTTACCTCCTGGTGCGGCGCGCAACCGGCGCGCGGCGGTGGGCGGCACCCGGCCGCGGCCGGGTTGGGCCCCTGCGACGTTCCCTCGCGTCTGCAGGGACGCGCCCACCGGGAGGTGGAGCGCTGGTCCTGCCTCGGCGTGCTCGCCGTCGTCCCCACGGCCAGGTTCGCTGGCGATGGTCCGGTCCGGCGGATCAAGCCCCGATCGTCGCGACCCGGCGGGCGGGCTGGCGGCGATCCGCGGGCGCAGGCTGTCTGCGGCGGTCCGTCGATTCAGTTCTCAGGCGACGCACCCAGCCGGGCCGTCGCCGCGTGTCGTACGGCCGACGGGGGCCCACGGCCCTCCGGCGACCACGTGGTTAGGCCGCCGCGGCAACCGCCAGGACGGCCGGAAGATCAACCCGGATGCCCGGGCCCATCGTGCTCGCGATCGTCAGCGAGCGCAGGTATTGACCCTTGGCGCCGCTCGGTCGGGCACGGTTGACCGCGTCGACCAGGGCGGCCAGATTGTCCAGCAGCGCCTCGGGCTCGAAGCTGGCCTTGCCGATCGCGACGTGGATCAGGCCGCCCTTGTCGACCTTGAACTCGACCCGGCCGGCCTTGACCTCCTTGAGGGCGCGCTCGATGTCGAACGTGATCGTGCCCGACTTCGGGTTCGGCATCAACCCCCGCCGGCCGAGGATCTTACCCAGCCGCCCGACCAGGCCCATCGTGTCGGGCGTCGCGAGGGCGACGTCGAACTCGAGCCAGCCGGCCTCGATCTTCTTCACCAGATCCTCGGCGCCCACCTCGTCGGCCCCGGCCCGGAGCGCCTCCTGGGCCTTCTCGCCCTGGGCGAAGACGGCCACCCGGACGACCTTCCCGGTGCCGTGGGGCAGGACGACCGTACCGCGCACCATCTGATCGGCGTGGCGGGGATCGACGCCGAGGCGCAGGTGGGCCTCGATCGTAGCGTCGAAATTGACGGTCGAGGTCCGCCTGACGAGTTCAACCGCCTCCCGCGGCGGGTAGAGCCGGTCAGGCTCGACCAGCTTGGCCGCTTCGAGGTACTTCTTGCCGTGTCGGCCCATCGTGGTGTCCTCCCTACGGCCGGCGGTGCCGGCCTCCCCCTGGCGCGGGGTGAACGTCCGGCGGGATCAGGCGCGGCCGGAACGCGCTCGGTTGACTGGCTTAACCAACGACCTCGATGCCCATGCTTCGGGCCGTGCCCTCGATCTGGCGGATCGCCGCGTCGAGGTCGTTGGCGTTGAGATCGGCCAGCTTGATCGCGGCGATCTCACGCACCTGGTCGCGGGTCACCCGACCGACCGTGTCCCGGCCGGTCGTCGCACTCCCCTTCTCCACCCCGGCCGCCTTGCGCAGCAGGTCCGCGGCGGGCGGCGTCTTGAGCACGAACGTGAATGAGCGGTCCTCGTAGACCGTGATCTGGGCCGGGATCACCTGGCCGACCTTGTCGGCCGTCTTCTCGTTGTAGGACTTCGTGAACTCGACGATGTTGATGCCGTGCGGACCGAGCGCGGTGCCCACCGGCGGGGCGGGTGTCGCCTTGCCGGCGGGCAGCTGGAGGGTCAGGACGATGCGGACTTTCTTGGCCACGGGAGGGGAACCTTCTCCTTCGCTTACAGCTTCTCGACCTGGAGGAAGTCGAGCTCGACCGGCGTCTCACGGCCGAAGATGCTCACGAGCACCTTGACCTTGTTGCGCTCGGGGTTGACCTCGTCCACCGTGCCGATGAACTCGGCGAAGGGCCCATCGATGACCCGCACGCTCTGGCCCTTGGTGAAGGCGACGCGGTACTTCGGCGCCTCGACGCCCATCTGGCGCAGGATCTGCTTGACCTCGGCCTCGTCGAGCGGCACCGGCTCGTTCCGCGTGCCGGGGATGTTCGCCCCGCCGACGAAGCTCGTCACGCCCGGCGTGTTGCGCACCACGTACCACGAGTCCGGGTCGAGGATCATCTCGACGAGCACGTAGCCCGGGTAGACCTTCTTCTGGACGGTGTGTCGCTGACCCTGGCGGATCTCGATCTCGTCCTCCATCGGGACGAGGACCTGGAAGATCTTGTCCTCCATGCCCATCGACTCGATCCGGTGCTCGAGGTTCGCCTTCACCTTGTTCTCATACCCGGAGTACGTATGGATGACGTACCAGCGCTTCTCGGGTGTCTTCGTCTCGGGGGTGGTCGTCTCGGCCATCGCAGCTCAGCCCGCCCCGGTCAACAGCCGCACGGCCTGGGCGAAGACGACGTCCAGGACGGTGATGTACAGGCCGACGACGAAGCTGACCACGAAGACGAGCACGGTCAGGTTCCGGGTCTGCTCCCGCGTCGGCCAGCTGACCTTCTTCAATTCGGACCACGCTTCGTCGAGGAAGCGTCGGATGCGATCCACCACGGTTCGTTCTGCTCTCGGGCTACGGATGTGGGCGGGGGTGGCAGGCGCGGCCGGACTCGAACCGACAACCACTGGTTTTGGAGACCAGAGCTCTGCCAAATTGAGCTACGCGCCTCCGGCGTCCGCTGCTGGGATTCCTACTTGGCCTCCCGGTGAAGTGTATGGCGTCGGCAGCGCGGACAGTACTTCTGAAGCTCGATCCGGCCGGGATCGTTCTTCTTGTTCTTCCGGGTTGAGTACGTCCGCTCCTTGCACTCGGTGCAGGCGAGCTGGATGACCGGACGGGCTTCGACCTTGGCCATGGCGCGCCTACTCGAGGATGCTCACGATCGCGCCGGCCCCGACCGTCCGCCCACCCTCACGGATGGCGAACCGCTGGCCGACCTCGAGCGCGATCGGGGTGATGAGCTCGACGCTCATCTCGACGTTGTCACCGGGCATGATCATCTCGGCCCCTGGGGGCAGCCCGATCGCCCCGGTGACGTCGGTCGTGCGCAGGTAGAACTGGGGCCGGTAGCCGTTGTAGAACGGGGTGTGCCGGCCGCCCTCCTCCTTGGTCAGGACGTACACCTGGGCGGTGAACTTCGTGTGCGGCTTGATGCTCCCGGGCTTGGCGAGGACCTGGCCGCGCTCGATCTCGTCGCGCTCGATCCCGCGCAGGAGGCAGCCGATGTTGTCTCCGGCGCGGCCCTCGTCGAGGAGCTTCTTGAACATCTCGACCCCGGTCACGACGACCTTGCGGGTCGGGTGGATGCCG
>JAKAHU010000118.1 GCA_021825385.1 Chloroflexota bacterium
GTCGGCCCGACGGCTTCGACCTCGGCGTCTGGAACCTGAAGAACCACCGTGCTGAGGAGGAGGTGGACGTCCAGGGCCACAGGGGTAACGAGATCGTCGCCGAGGTGGCGCCGCTGCCGGGTGACCTCTTCATCGAGAAGAAGAAGCCGTCGGCCTTCTTCGGGACGCCCCTGGTGAGCTACCTCGTCGCGCTTCGGGCGGACACGATCATCCTCACCGGCACCACGACGAGCGGATGCGTCCGGGCGAGCGCCGTGGACGCGATCTCCGACAACTTCCGCGTCGTGATCCCGGAGACCTGCGTCTGGGATCGGGGCGAACTTAGCCACAAGGTAAACCTATTCGATCTGCAGCAGAAGTACTGCGACGTTGTCGAGCTCGAGGACGTCCTCGCGTACCTCGGCGGTCTTGAGGTCGGGCTCTTCGACAATGACTACCCGCCCGCGCACGAGGCCGCGGTAGGGGCTGGTGGGCTCGTGAGATGAGCGACATCGAGGCGCGCGACGGTCGCTTGGCGGAGTCCCGCGCCAAGATCGTCGCGCCGTTCCAACTCGATGACTCGATGCGGTTCTACAGCCCACAGGACAACCTCGACGCGCTTGAGCATCCGCGGGTCCGGCCGTTCTACGAGTACGTTCGTGACGCGTACGTTCCGAACCTCCCCGCCGGCCGTCACGTCGCCCTGTTCATCCCCTGCACGAAGACGAAGCCATATCCACTGAGCATCGAGCACCGGCGGGTCAACGGGGCGCTCATCGCCGCCGGATTCCAACCGGTAAAGGGCGGGCCCGACACCGCGCCGGAGCCCGAGTGGCTCGACCGCCTGGAGCCAGACGAGGACCCGGCGGTCCTCGCCGTCACGCCGCTCGCCCGGAACGGGACCGTCGTCCATCGGTACGTCGTCTCCGAGCCTATGGGCCTCGTCCCGTACGAGTTCGTCTTCCGCTGGCACGGCGAGCAGTCGCCCGCCAGCGCGTACGACGACCCCGGCCTCTTCGAGCATCGCGGGACCGCAGTCTCGCCGTGGCGGCCGGACAGCACTGGCACGCAAGCCGCGGACGGGAGTTGGCGGTGGGGTGACAGCGAGAAAGCCGCCTACGTGGAGGTACACAATCGGCTCACGGAGATCATGGCTGCCGAGATCGAGCGGCTCCGCCCGACCTACGACGCGATGATCGCGTGGGTCGCGCCGGGGCTCACGCACCGCAGCTTCATGATGGCGGCGGACAACCGGAGCTCGGAGGGGATCCCCGGCTCGCGGCTCGTCGCCGGCCGGCGCCTCCAATACGTCAGCGTGAACGACCGCGTCCCTGGTGCCGTCGATGTCCACCCGACGCGGATTGAGGCGAACGAGGCGCTCGACCGTCTCCTCGCCCGGCTGCGGAAGGAAGACCCGTCCACAACGCGCCGAGCCGCGCAGGCCAGCTATGCTCGTGGTGGCGGGGGCGCGACCCCGCTGGCGCTTCCGGAGATGCTCGACACGTTGATCGCGCTGCTCTGAACGGGCGGGACCGACCGTAGCGGTCCCCCGCTTCTTGCCTGATTACGAGGGGTCGGAAACGAGCCAGCTCACACTGACAGCTCAGGCGGTTGAGGAGGCGCTCGAGGAGCGCATCCTCACGGGCACCTACGCGCCGGGCAGCACCCTTCCATCGGTCCGCGCCCTCGCCGCCGAGCTCGGTACAAGCCCGAGCACGGTCAGCCGCGCACTGCAGGGCCTCGAGCGCCGCCGCTGGGTGAACGTCGCCGACAGGCGCGGCGCTTCGGTCGCCTCTACGATCCCGCAGGGTGATGAACCGGTCGAGCGGGCCGCCGACGCGCTTCGGGTACTCGCGACGCAGTGGCGCCTCTACGGGCGCTCCGCCGAGGACTTCCGCGGACTCGTGGACCAGGTCGTGGCGGATGCGTTCCGCCCGCCGCCCGCCGCCTTCTTCGTGGAGTGCAACCTCGTAGATGTGGCCACCGTCGGCGGCCAGCTTCAAGGGTCGATCGGGTTCCAGATCGAGTCACTCCTCCTGGCGCAGCTCCGCGGAGACCCCGCCAGCGCCACGGGCGCGATCGTCCTGACGTCGTTCTTCCACCTCGCCGAGGTGCGCGGCATTGTGCCGCTGGGGACCGAGATCATCCCCCTGAACCTCGTGCCGTCCGAGGAGGCGATGCGGGCGCTCTCGGAGCTCGCGCGCGACGCCTCCGTCGTTGCCATCGGGCAAGACGACCGGACGACGCAGCAGATCGCCGGCCTCGCGAGCCACTATGCACTCACTGCGGTCGTGGGGGCGAGCCTCGCCGACCCCGTGCACGCTGCGGCCCTCGCCGCCGACGCGGACGTCGTGGTCGTGACGAACGCCACGCAACTACCTCGCGAAATCGAGGCCCGCGCACGCCGTCTCGTCGTGGTGGGGTTCGAGCTCGAGCGCGGCGGGCTCGGACCCGTGCGTGCGGCGCTGCACGCCGCCGAGAGCGACCCGGCCGGCCTAGGGGTCGGGCGGGCCGCCGGTCGCCAGCTGACCAATCGGACCGGACGCCGTCGCCCGGGGTGATCGACCCGCAGCCCGTCGGAGGGCCGCCCGTGGAGACTTTCAGCGACTTCCTGCGTCCGCGCCGCGGCCCGCCGCGCGGATGACCTCTGGATGCACGAGGTGCGGGTCGTCGCGCAGCCCGACCGCGGCGGCGAGCCCGTCCGCGAGCTCCCGCGCCGCGTCGATGACGGCGTCGAGGTCTACGCGCGTCAGCCTGCCCGCCGCAACGATCCGCTCACCCTGGACCCACACGTCCGAGACAGAGCGGTTCGTCGCCGAGTAGACGACCGCCTGGTAGGGGTCGTGGATCACGGCGAGCTCGGGGGTCCGTCCGTTCAGCAGGACCACGTCCGCGTCCTTGCCCGCCTCAAGAGAGCCGGTGACGCCGTCGAGGTCGAGCGCACGTGCACCGTCGATCGTGGCCATCCGGACGACCTCGGGTGCGGTCATCGCCGTCGGGTCCAGCCGGCTGACCTTCTGGAGGAGTGCCGCTGACTTCATCGCCTCGAGCATGTCCTGATCGTCATTACTGGCTGGCCCGTCGGTCCCGATCCCCACCGTGATGCCGGCCGCCTGCAGCCGTCGCACAGGGCAGACCCCGGAGCCGAGGATCATGTTCGCAACGGGGTTGTGCGCGACCCGCACCTCGTGGGCGGCGAGCAGCTCGATGTCGTCGTCCGTCAGCCAGATACAGTGCGCGGCGACGATCTCCCTGTCCAGGAGCCCGCTCCGCGCCGCGTAGCCGATCGTCGTGAGCCCATGCTCCTGGCGCGACGCCACGACCTCCTCGCGGACCTCCTGGAGGTGGGTGTGGACGCGCCAGCCGGCGTCTGCCGCCCGACGGACGGACGCGGCGAACAGTTCCGGGCTCTGGGCGAGGACCGTCGCGATCCCGAGCCGAAACCTGCACCGGCGCGAGACGGCGGCCGCCGATGCGAGGGCCTCGTGCTCTGCGAAGACCTCGTCGATCGGCCGCGGGTCGCTCCGATCCTGTGCGCCGAAGGCGACTTCTCCGCGGAGCCCGAGCTCCTCCAGCCCGTCGACCACACCGGGCGTGACGGGATCCTTTGCCCGCGGCGAGCAGACGAACAGGTCATTCACGGTCGTGATGCCCGAGAGGGCCATCTCGGCGCCCCTGAGCAGCGTGCCGACGCGGGCGGACTCGCGGGTCAGGTGGGGCGCGACGGGTGCGATGAGCCGCTGGATCCACTCGAGGAGCGTAAGCGTCTCGCCCATGCCCGTGACGAGGCCCTCGGAGAAGTGCCCGTGCGTGTTCACGAGACCCGGCAGGACGATCCCGCCGCCGTCGCCGACGACCGCGGCGTCCGGCGACCTCTCGCGAAGCGCCTCCCACGGCCCGACGTCCACAATGGTCGGTCCGTCCACCAGTACAGCCGCGTTCTGCAGAGGCCCGGCCGGGGCCGACGTGAGCACGCAGCGTCCGCGGATGAGGGTCGTCATGGCACCTTCGCTCAATCGCGCGCGCTTCTCCGCCGCGCTTGACAGATGGTACATTATTCCCTCAGCGTCTTGTGACGGACAAGAGACAGCTACGGGGAGGAGTGAGGTTAGATGCGCGCTCCCAAAGCGACAACCGCAGTCATGGCCATCGTCTCACTGGTGCTTGTCGCCGCCTGCTCGGGTAGTAGCGCGACCACCGTCCCCGCCGAGAGCGTTGCCGCGACGACTGCGCCAGCGGCGACCACGGCGCCCGCGGAGAGCACCGCCCCGAGTGCAGCCGCGTTGAAGGTGGCCCTCGTCCTGCCGGGACCGGCATCGGACAAGGGGTTCAACCAGTCGGCCTACGAGGCCCTCGCCGAGCTTCAGTCGAAGTACGGCGCCGAGACCGCGTATACGGAGAGCGTCGCCCCGAACGAGTTCGAGACTGCCTATCGCGACTACGCGAGCAAGGGCTACAACGTCATCATCGGGCAGGGCTTCGAGTTCGGCGACATCGCATCGAAGGTGGCGCCGGACTACCCCAACGTGAAGTTCCTCGTGACGAACAACAACGTCCTCGCGGCTCCCAACGCAGAGGGCCTCCAGCCAGTCTCGCAGGATGCGGCGTACCTCGCCGGAGTCGTCGCTGGCATGGCCAC
This sequence comes from Chloroflexota bacterium, assembly GCA_021825385.1. Taxonomy (GTDB): domain Bacteria; phylum Chloroflexota; class Limnocylindria; order Limnocylindrales; family CSP1-4; genus JAKAHU01. Next base: position 4,619 of record JAKAHU010000118.1, read on the forward strand.
CAAGACCGGCAAGGTCGGGGGGATCGCCGGCCAGCAGTTCCCGGTGATCGTCGCGCAGATGGAAGCGTATAAGCTCGGCGTCCTGGCGGTCCGACCAGATGCCTCCGTGACCCTGACCTACCTCGGTACCTTCGACGACGTTGCCAAGGCGAAGGAGACGGCCCAGGCAATGATCAGTAACGGCATCGACGTGCTCTATCACATCGCAGACGCCGCCGGTGTGGGCGTCATCCAGGCGGCGGACGAGGGCAAGATCCTCGCTATCGGCTGGGGTAAGGACCAGAGCGCGATCGCGCCGAACGCAGTAGTGACCTCACAGATCGTCGACCAACAGGAGATGATCGTCGAGGCGATCGGGTCGATCGTGCAAGGCCAGTTTGCCGGCGAACCCCAGTTCTACGGGCTTGACACGCCCGTCCTCGGGCTTGCCCCGATCCGCGCGGTCGACGCGACAACGGCATCGAAGATCCAGGCCAAGGTCGACGAGGTGAAGGCGTCGATCCTGAGCGGCACCACCAAGGTCCCGTTCATCACCGAACCCTCGAAGTGACGCCGGCCCAGCACTGCTGACCGACCGACTTCCCACCGGCTCCCGGTGACGCCGTCGCACGGCCCGGCGGACCCGACGCGGCCCGACGCTCCCGCCCACGCTTGCGACGAGCGGAGCGTCGACGCACGGTGCGTCGACGCTCCGCTCCTCGAACTCCGCAAGATCACGAAGACGTTCGGTGACGTCGTTGCCGACCGCGACGTGGATCTGACCGTGGCGGCCGGCGAGGTCCACGCGCTCCTCGGCGAAAACGGTGCTGGCAAGACGACGCTCATGCGGGTCCTCGCGGGCCTTGCGCACGCAGACGTGGGCCAGATCATCTGGCACGGAGAGGTGGTCCATATCGCCTCGCCCGCCGATGCGATCCGGCTGGGCATCGGGATGATGCACCAGCACGACATGCTCGTCTCGAGCCTCACGGTCGAGGAGAACTTCGAGCTTGCCCGGCCCGAGCCGCCTCTCGCCCTGGGTCTCACGGAAACAGGCTCTCGCGTGACTGAGCTCACCGAGCACTACGGCGTGAACGTCCGCCCCGACCAGCGGGTCGACACGCTCACGGTCGGGCAGCGCCAGTGGCTGAATCTTCTCCGGATCCTCGACGGCCGCGAGATCCAGCTGCTCATCCTCGACGAGCCCACGGCCTCGCTCACCCAGGCCGAGCGGGAGGACGTCTTCCGCACACTGCGCGATCTCCGTGCGAGCGGGGTAGCCGTCATCCTCATCGTCCACAAACTCAGCGAGGTCTTCGAGGTCTGCGACAGGGCGACGGTCATGCGCGCAGGGCGTGTCGTTGCGAGGCGGCTCGTGACCGAGACGACGAAAGAGGAGCTCGCCGGGCTGATGGTGGGGCACACGATCGACACCCGCCTCGCGGGCCCGCCCGAGGCCCCCGGTGAGGTCATCCTCGCCGTCTCCGGGCTCTGTACGGCCGGCGCAGAGCAGAACCTCGCGGACGTATCCCTCGAGGTCCGGCGAGGTGAGCTCGTGGGCATCGCCGGCGTCGACGGCAACGGACAGCGCGAGCTGGGGGAGTGCCTCGCCGGCGTCCGTCGCCCATCCGCGGGGACCGTGACCGTACGAGGGCGGGACGTGACCGGCCGGCCCCCCGCCGAGCTCACGAGAATGGGCGTGGCACGCATCCCGGAGGATCGTCACGAGCACGGGCTAGCGCTCGGCCTCCGGATCTGGGAGAACATCCACCTCGGCCGCAACGCGAGCCGCCACCTAATCCATCGCGGAGTCGTAGACACCGCGCGGGCGCGCCGGCTCGCCGCGGATCTTGTTGCGCGCTTCAACGTCCGGACACAAGACCTCGAGCGCCCCGTTGGCGAGCTGTCGGGCGGCAATCAGCAGAAGGTGATCCTCGCGCGCGAGCTTGGAGACGCGGCCGACCTCGTCGTGGCCGTCAATCCGACGCGCGGCCTCGACATCGCCGCAACCCAGTTCGTCTATGAGCAACTCATGGCCGTGCGGACGCGCGGGGGCGGCGTCCTGCTCGTATCGTTTGACCTCGACGAGCTCCTCGCGCTGTGTGACCGGGTCTTCGTCATGTCCGGTGGCCGGATCGTCGGCGAGGTCGCCGCCGACGGCGCGGACCGGACGCTCATCGGCATGATGATGGGCGGCGAGCACCAGCATGTCGCTGGGGATGCTGTCCTGTGATGGCCGTGCCCGGGATCCTCCGCCGGTCGGACGCGACCATCGCCGCAGCCGGCCGTATGGTGCGGGGCGCCCTCTCCAACGGGTTCATCGTCCTTCTCGGCCTCGTCGTGAGCGGCCTTATGCTTGCAGTCACCGGCGCGGATGTCGTGGCAGCCGTGGATGCCCTCGTAGGCGGGTCGGTCGGCAGCCCGGAGGCGATCCGTCAGTCGCTCATCCAGGCTGTCCCGATCCTCATCGCGGGCCTCGGCGTGAGCTTCGCACTGCGCGCGGGCTTGGTGAACATCGGGGCGGACGGGCAGCTCTACATAGGCGCCCTCTTCGCGTCTGTCGTCGCGATCTTCGGACCGCCGCTGCCCTGGCCCGTCGCGCCTGTCGCCATGCTCGGCGCGGCGACGATCGGCGGCTTGCTCTGGGGCGCCCTTCCTGGCTGGATGCGCGGACGCCTCGGCATGAGCGAGGTCATCACGACCCTGCTCCTCAACTTCGTCGCCTTCTGGATCGTCAGCTGGGCGGTCCATGGGCCGATCAACGACCCGGCGGGCGGCGGCTACCCGTGGACGCCGGAGGTCCCCGGCGTGGCGCGGCTCGCGGTCATCCGCCTCGGCGGCTTCTTCATCCCGTCCGGGCTGATCCTCGGCATGCTGATCGCCGCCGCCATCTCGTTCGTCCTCCATCGGACGAACTTTGGCTTCGAGTTGCGCGTCGTCGGCGATAGCCCCGCCGCCGCGCGGTGGGCGGGCGTGAACGTTCCACGCCGCATCATCCAGACGCTCGCGGTCAGCGGCGCCCTCGCAGGGATCGCCGGTGCCGCCGAGCTCGCGGGCAACCAGTACCGCCTGAGCGACTTCTTCTCACCGGGCTTCGGGTTCACTGCCCTCGTCGTCGCCCTCGTGGGAGGGGCGACGCCGTCCGGGACCGTGGCCGCCGCGCTCTTCTTCGGCGCGCTCGCTGCGGGTGGTGGATCGATGGAGCGGATCGCCCAGGTCCCGGCGTCCACGGGCCTCGTCGTGCAGGGCACGGTCATCGCCATCCTCGTCGCGTCGCGGTCGGCGGCCGCGCACTCATTCCTCACCCGCATCAGGCGCCGCACGGCGCGGACGAGCCGGGGGCAGACCTGATGGATGACCTCATCAAGATCTTCTGGTCCGCGGCCTTCCTCGCCGCGGCGATCCGGCTCTCTGTCCCGATCATGCTCGCCGGGATCGGCGAGGCGATCTCCGAGCGCGGCGGCGTCATCAACATCGGGCTCGAGGGAATGATGCTCACCGGGGCGTTTGGCGCGGTCGTGGGGGCCCACGTCACCGGAAGTCCATGGCTCGGGCTCGTTTGCGGGATGGCCGCGGGGATCCTGATCTCGCTTCCCCACGGCGTCATCTCGATCAACCTGGGCGGCGACCAGATCGTGAGCGGCGTCTCCCTCAACCTCGTGGCGCTTGGCCTCACAACGTTCCTGTTCCGGCAGATGTTCGGGATCACGGACCAGCCGCAGGTCGTGGGGTTCGAGCCGCTTGACATCCCGGTCCTCTCGCAGATCCCGGTCCTCGGGCCGTCGCTCTTCTCGCAGTCGATCATCGCGTACCTCGCGGTCGCGATCGGGTTCGTCTTCTGGTACCTGCTCTTCCGCACGCGCTGGGGCCTGCGGTGGCGCGCGGCCGGCGACGATCCGGCGGCGCTCGACTCGGTGGGCGTCTCGGTGGACAGGACTCGGTGGGGTGCGCTCCTCCTGTGCGCCGCTCTCGCGGGGATGGCCGGCGCAGCCATCTCGCTCGGCCAGCTGTTCACCTTTATCGAGAACATGACCGGCGGCGCGGGCTACGTCGCTCTGGCCCTCGTCATCGTCGCCCGCTGGAACCCGCGCTGGGCGATCGTCGTCGCGGTTGCGTTCGGCGCGGCGGAGGCAATCGCAGTGCGCGTCCAAGCGGGAGGCGTGACGCTCATCCCGTACCAGCTCTCGCTCATGCTCCCGTACGTGCTCACACTTGTCGTGTACGGGCTCGCGGCCCGTTCCGGGCGGGCCCCTCGTGCCTTGGGGAAGCCGTTCGTCAAGTGACCCGCCATCGGATGGCAGAGGTGGCGCGCGCGACCATCGATGCGCGTCGTTTCGCGTGCACCGATAGGCACGCCAACCCACTCGCCTCGTGCACCGGCGACGCGAGCTGCGCGTGTGTGAGGGCTTCTCGAGGCACTCGGTGCCATAGTCGAGAAGACCGTCTCGGGCGAGTACGCCGCGCTGTGGAGCGCATCCAACACCACCGTGTACCCCAGCTCGCGGAGCCTCCGCGTCATCACGGCCCGGACCCTTGGCTCGTCTGCCACAGAGGATCACGCACGGCCCCCTCGGGGTGCCCGGTCGGGTGCCACTCACCGGGATGGCGGACCCGTAGCATCGGACTACCGCGGCGACGGCGCGGCCGCGGCAGTGCAAGACCGCCGGGTGCGCGCGGTCGCGCTCAGCGACATTCGCTCGCGCCGGCCTCGCCGGCCGCGTCCGACGACGCGCCCTACCCCCAACGGGAGACGATGACCTTGCGCTCCGTGAAGAAGTGGACCGACTCGGATCGGCCATGGAGGTCGCCGTAGCCGGTCTCCTTCATCCCGCCCAGCGTCGCGTACGCCGCCGTCGCCGCCACGCCGACGTTGATGCCGATGTTTCCGGTCGTCGACTCGTGTGCGAAGCAGCGCGCCGACGACCCGCTCGTCGTGAACAGGATCCCGGTATGCCCGTACCTGCTCCGCTGGATGAGCGCGAGTGCCTCGTCGAGCGAGCCCGCACGGATCACGCTGGCGACGGGCCCGAAGACCTCCTCCTGCGCGATCGTCATGTCAGGCGTCACGCCGTCGAGGATCGTGGGAGAAAGGAACGCGCCATGCGGGTAGCCGTCCACCTGCGGCGCGCGGCCGTCGAGGACCATCCTGGCGCCCTGTTCGAGGGCGGCGTCGATCATCCCAACGATCCGCCGCTTCGCCTTCTGCGTCACGACGGGCCCGAGTTCCACGCTCTCGTCGAGGCCGTTGCCCACCTTCATCGCCTTCGCGGCAGCGATCACGCGCTCCATGAGGGGCTCGTGGACATCGCCGACCGGGACGAGCACCGAGCCTGCGAGGCATCGCTGGCCCGCGGCACCGAAGAACGAACTGATGATCGCCTTGACCGTGAGGTCGAGATCTGCGTCCGGCATGACGACGAAGTGGTTCTTTGCCCCTCCGGCGACCTGTCCGCGTTTCCCGAGCGCCGCCGCCTCCGCGTATAGCCTGCTACCCACCGGGCTCGAGCCGACGAACGAGAACCCCTGCGTGAGCGGGTGCTGTATGAGGGCATCGACGACGTCATGGCTACCGTGCACGAGGTTCATAACGCCGGGCGGGAACCCGCATCGGTCGATGAGCTCAAAGACCTTCGCCTGCGAGACCGGAACCGTCGAGCTCGGCTTGTTCACGTACGTGTTTCCGCACGCCACCGCATACGGCATGTACTCGAGCGGGACGAGGGTGGGGAAGTTGAAGGACGGCACCATGAAGAAGACGCCCATCGGGACGTTCGTGACCTGCAGGTCGATGCTCGGCGAGACCGTGTCATGCACGTAGCCCTTCATGAGCGAGGGGATGCCGCACGCGCATTCCACCTCTTCGATCGCGCGCCGAAGCTCCATCCGCGCGTCGGAGATCGTCTTGCCCATCTCCTGTACGAGTGTCCGCGAGAGATCCTCGAGGTTCTCCTCCAAGAGCTGCTTGAGGATGAAGAACGGCCGGGCGCGCTTGACCGGCGGCTCCTTCCGCCAGCTCCGGAACGCCTCCTGCGCGACCCGAACCGCGTCGTCGACCTC
>JAKAHU010000119.1 GCA_021825385.1 Chloroflexota bacterium
GCAGAACTCGATCCACGGGAACTCGTCGAGGTGGCCGCGAGGACACGCCACGATGAACCGGGCCGGCACGGCCGCGGGAGGTTTGCCGCGGCCGCAGCTTCCGTGGACGTACTTCGTGAGGTCGGGTCGGTACGGGTGCTGCTTGAGCTGGAACAGCCCGGAGTCGATCGGCGCCAGCATCTGGCAGCGCGGGCACCGCAGCCATCTTGGGAACGGCACGACCGGGACCCCGGTCCATGCCCAATCATCGAACGCGTTCCGCGTCTCCTCCAGCCACGGTGCCGACCTGAGCTCGCGGACCTGCGCACCGAGTTCCGCCCGAACCGCGTCCAGGAGGCGCGGCTCCGAGACGATGTCCTGGTTGCGCTCGTCCCATGCGTCGAGCCCCGCCACCACCACCGAGAAGTTGGGGAGGTCGACGGTCGAGCCCACGCCGAAGGCGTACATCAGCTGGCTCGGACGGACGGCCCCCACGCGCGGCGGCAGCCGCTTCTTGGCGGTCACTCGGCGGCCTCCGGACCCAGCTCGACCTCGGGCGGCACGTCGTCATCCGTGGCCGTCGGCGCCTTGCCGCCCTTCGCGGACGTCCACGCCGGCTCGATGGCGTCAGACCGCCCCTCGTCGCGCAGCACGAGGTTCACCGAAGGCTCGACGTCCCGGAGGGACATCGGTGCCGTCCAGAGCTGCCAGTCGAAGCCGGTCGGCATCTCGAGGAGCGGGATCGCGTTCCCCTTCTCCTCGCGGTAGACGAGCCGGGCGCCGGGCCGCTTCTGCTTCTTCGCCCACTCGTCGAGCCGCCGGCCAGCCATGAGGCGAAGGTCGGCCTCGAGCGTCGCGTCGCCGGTCACCTCGGCAGCACGGCGGACGATCGCGTCGATCTCGGCGCCGACGCCGGCTGCGGTCACGTCCACCACCGCGGCTGTCGGTTCCGGGTTCCACTGCAGATGCTCGTCGCGGACCATCGCGGCGAGGATCGCCGACAGCCCGCGGTCGAGCGCCCGTGGCGCGAACGGCGTCACCGAGAGGGCCTCCACGTGGCGGTAGAACGTCGCGTGATAGTGCTCGAACGACTCGTAGTGGCTCAGGTCCCGCGGGCGCGCCCAGTTGTAGATCGTGAACACGAGGCCAGGGCCCCAGGTCTCGCGGCCGACGCGGCTGGTGGCCTGGATGTACTCGGCGGTGGCCTTCGGCTGTCCGACGACGACCATCAGGCCCAGCCGCGAGACGTCGACGCCGACCGAGATCATGTTCGTGGCCAGCACCACGTCGATCGGCCGGTTCGAGCCCTTCTCGCGTTCCGGGTCGTGCGGCACCGACATCTGGTCGAGGATGTCCGGGATGTCGGTCGACCCGATCCGGCTGGTCAGCTCCTTGACCTCCAGGAACTTGCGGTTGGCGAGCCCCCGGCGGTCCGCCCGGCGGAGGCGCGAAGCGACCTCGTCCTCGACGAGACGGCGCATTCCGCCGAGCTCGCGCAGGGCGTTGAAGTAGCCGACGAGCGTCATCCACGGGTCGGCGGCGATCCCGTACCGCTCGTAGATCTTCTGCGCCGCCGCGAGGACGGTCGAGAACACCCGGACCTCGGCGGACTTCAGGCGCAGCCCGCGGGCGCAGATCCCGACGTAGCGCCGGCCCGGTGCGTCCTCGAGCGGGCGCTGGACCGCGAAGAACGAGTTGTCGAGGTCGATGACGGGCGGCGGGAACACGCGAACGCGCCGCCAGAACACCGCGTAGACCTGGTCTCCGGCGCGGCGGATCGTCGCCGTCGAGGCGACCAGCTTCGGCCGGACGGCTTTGCCGTCCACCTCCCAGCTCGCCAGGCGATCCACCGCCGTCTCGTACAGGCCCACGAGGGTGCCGAGCGGGCCGGAGATGAGGTGGAGCTCGTCCTGGATGATCAGATCGGGCGGACGCAGTGGCGTGACCGTGACGGTCTCGGCTGGCGGCAGGGTGGCCGTGCGGGTGTGCTTGTCCGCCTCGCGCTTGTCGCCCACGACGTCGAGATCAGGGGTCCGATACCCGTGCCGCGTGCACCGGCGCTCCGCCCGGCCGAATAGGAGGTGCAGCTCGCCGCGCCACGGCAGTTGCGCCCACTTGTCGACGGTCGAGATGACCATCGACGGCAGCAGCCGATAGATCTCCTCGTCCACGGTGACCACCGGCAGGCCTTCGGCGGGGCTGTGGCGCTCGGTGAACTCGCAGCGGCCGAGGTCGTCGCCGCAGAAGACCAGGGTCCGCCAGCGGTCGGGATCCGTTCGGGCGTGGATGCCCGCGTCGATCGTTGACCCGCACCAGGGGCAGGAGACGAGCTGCACGGGCGACGAGTGCTTGCTCCCACCGACGCCGAGGCCGTGTTCGTCCTCGAGGGCCTTCGCGGCCACCGCGGTGCGGTTCGGCGTCACGCTGGCCCCGACCCACATCCCGATCCGGAACGGCGTGTCGCCCCAACGCTCCAGGTCCTCGCGGCGGATCAGCTCACAGGCGCAGATGAGGGCGGTCGCGCGCTGGAACTGCTGGGAGGTGAGGAGACGGAGCGTGTAGCGCATGACGACGGCGACCCCGTCGCGCCCGTCGTGACCGGCGACGACACCCTGGAGCCGCCGGATCGCCAGGGTGAACGCCGTGAGACCCAGGTACGCCTCGGTCTTGCCGCCCCCTGTCGGGAAGAACAGCAGGTCGGCGAGCCCCGCGCCGACCCGATCGGGATGCGTCGGCTGAACCAGCGCCGGCAGGTTCAGGAGCACGAATGCAAGCTGGAACGGCCGCCAGCGACGGTTCTTCTCGACGTCGGCGGCCGTCACCGCATCGGCCGGCGAAAGCTCCGCGTTGGCCCGCCGCGCCTTTGCTGCTTCGGAGTGAATGCGCTGCTGCCACATCGCCCGGTTCGCGAACCGGAATGCATCCCGCGCCTGCACGTCAGCCGCGAGCACCTGCAGCGCGCTGTCGAGCGCCCCCTGCGTTCGCCGGCCTTCCGCGATGGCGTCCCTCGCAGGGACCTCGAACCCCGAAAGCGAAGGGTCGTCGTCGATGCGATGCTCTTGCTTCGCAAGCCACGCGGCATAACCAGTCACGAGAGGCGAGAGCATGGGGATCAGGTCAGGATCGGTTGCCTCCGCCAGGACCTTCATGTCGAGCTCCAACCCGGCCAGCTCCTCGACCTGCTCGACCGACGGCGCCTCGGTCCGCCGCACGTCGTAGACCGGCGCCGCGGACGTCTCGATCGCCACGGCACGCCGCCGGTCTCCCGGGTCAAGGTCGACGTGCACGGCCGTCCCGTGCCCGACCGCGAACTCGACCTCGTCGCGGTACAGGAGGTCAAGCCTGGGCAGTTCAGGATCGTCCGACTCCGGCGCGCCGGCACCGTCGCGAGCGCGGAACGCGGCCGACCCATTGGGGGCCTCTGCGCGCAGCGACACCTGGAACAGCCAGGCCTCGTCGCGGTTCTGGGCCGGCGTCGGCTGCTCGTTCACGAGGAACAGCGAAACCAAGCGCGTAGCGCCTTGGTCGGTGACCTGGCCTCGGATGATCACGCCGGGTCGAGCGGGATCGGGAACGAACGGGCCGATCTGCCCCGACCGCAGGGTGATCGCCACCTGGCCCCCGCTGGGGCTTCGCCGCCACACGGTCCCGGAAGCCGACCCCTCGGAGCCCGCCGTTGCTTTCCGATAGGTGCCCCATGCCGCGCTCATGCTCAGGTGATCGACATTGCCGTCAACCACGCAGGTGAACCCCGCGCTCGAGGGGAACATGGAGCGCCCGCCGGCCGTTGCATCACCGTCCCCGGAGCCGAGGGAGTCGTCAGCCTCGACGGCCTCCTCCCTGTCGGAACGCTCCGGATCGATCGCCGACGTGCCCTTCGGAGCGAGGGTGCCGAGGACGTAGCGGTCGCGGACGCGCTCGCGTCCCGGGATCTCCTCCGTCTCGCCGCCGGCCGGACCGAGCAGGTCACCGACGACGAGCGACTGGAACTCGTCGCGGATCGCCGTGGGCATTGGGGTCAAGAGCGGAGACTCCGACACGGTGCTCAGTCCTCTCCAACCAGCGAGAGTTGCCCTGGAGAGCCTCTCGTGCGACGACGATTCGGCTTTGATCCGGTTGCCGCCTCTGCCTGCTCGCGCGCATGCCGGGCATGGTTCAGCTCGAGAAGACGGTCGAGGATCTCCGTCTGCGCGCTCGCCGCAACGGTGAACCGGACGCCGAGGCGGGTCTCTTGGAAGTCGTGGGCGAGGTCCAGATCATCCCAGCCGTACGCGGCCGCGACGGCCTTATCGAGGTCAATGTGTAGCCGCCGGAGCTCGGTGATGTCGGAGTCGGCCTCACGCGGATCATTGACGCGGTTGTAGGTCTTCGTCAGACCTTCGTTCCGAACGACCATGAGCTTTCGACGGTGGTCGTCGAGGGCTCGACCAGCCGCTGCAGCCGGTTCCGAGTACTCGGGCTGGGGGAACGTCTCGAATACGTCGGTGGGCGTGTAGCGGATGTCCTGCCGCATGGTCGATGCGTACTTGACAGTCCACCACCAGTGGAATGCGCTCGTCAGAACGCCGAAGTGGAAGTCATCGTCGTACGCAAACAGAACGAGCGCGTGGCTCCAAACTGGTCCCACCCGCACGAATTGCGGAAGCACCGTCTTGCCAACAGAGGACATGGCGAGAACGCGACTGAGTGACGCGGCCGCCGAGTAGAGGTCGGCTGCTTGGTACTCGAACTTCCACCAGTTCTCCCGGACGCGCTTCTTGTAGTCTGGCAGGCGGTCCCTCGTCGGCTTGACTCTCTCGATGACGATGGCCAGCGGCTCCGCGAACTCGCGTGCCGATGCCAGATCGCGATCGCCGAAGTTGATTACGCACCGGCGCGGTTCTTGCGCTGGCGAGGTCGTGACATCCTCGCCCACGAGGAAATCGCGAACAACCTCGGCATTTCGGGGATCATCGCGAAGCAGCCGACCTGCCTCGTCGCGCGACAGAACGAACCCAATTCCATTCACCAGCGACCCGATGAACGCGTGCTTGCGGTTGGTAGCGAGTCGCCGTGGCAATCCTTGTGCTCGGCCCGACGGCTCCAATTGGCTTGTGATGGCTGGCACGACTTGCCCGTCCAGAATCGCGATGTCGGCCGCACCCGCCGCAGCAGTCCAAACCTGGCTTATCGCGACGTTCGCCTGTCCCGGCCATTGGCGGCTCTTGTTGGCCCTCGTGATGCGCCATCCCGATGACACGAGCGCATCGAGGCCGACCTCCCGGGTATCGCCTTGGGCAACCGTGTTCGTGGCAAAGAAGCCGGTCCTTCCCGAACTTCGCACCACCTGAGTGGCCCTAAGGAAGAAGAACGCAACGAGATCGGCGTTGCCCTTTCGACCCCCGGCGATCTGATCCACGAGGAACTCCCGATAGGCATTGCCGTTTGGTCCTGAGATTCGCTTTCCACCCAGGAACGGCGGGTTACCTACCAGCGCGTCGAAACCAGGCGATGAGGCTCCAAGGAAGACCTCAGGGAACGCAAGTGGCCAGTGCAGCGGGTGACGGGCGGGCGCCATGGGCGGCCTATCCGTGTCGAGGTCGTAGATAGCATCGTCGTGGATCGACGCCCAGATGACGAGTCGCTCCGCTTCCGATCGCCGAAGATCCAGAGCCCTTCGCAACTCGACCGCCAGAATCTCTAGCCGTTCATCGAGGGCCGCCGATCCGGGCTGGGACGCCGCCAAGGCCTTGCCTGTAAGGGCGTCTGCAATGAGAGAGACCCGCTCGAGCGCCCTGTCCGCTTCGGCGCTCATCGCCCGCTGCTCCTCGACATCCGACACCGTAACCGGTTCGACCTCGTGCATGGACCGGACCCACTCCAGCGCCTCGTCGACGAGAGGATCGATCGCCTCGGTCACTGCCAGGAGGTTGCGGTGGAGAATTCGTCCTCGCTCCGGGTCGAGGTGCAGCGCCCGGACCTGGTCGAGCGAGGTGATGCCGAGCAGCGAGTCCCCGACGCGGATCGCGTGGTCGAGGAACGTGAACGGTCGCTCCTTCGCGAGCGTGACGAGCCAGAGCGAGAGCTTGGCCATTTCGGCCGCGAGAGGGTTGCGGTCAACGCCATAGAGGCAGTGATCGACCACGAGCCGGCGCGCCACGAGCCCAACGTCAGCGTCGTCGGCCCGCAGCGCGACGAGCGGCCCGTCCACGCCGTCGTACGCGCGAGCCGACTCTACGAGCCGCTCGGACAGGTATCGGCACGCAGCGACGAGGATCGCCCCTGAACCGACGGCGGGATCGCAGACCCGGAGCGCGAGGATGTCCTCCGGCTTCTTGATCTGCCATTCGGAGGGCTCGGCGCCTTCGGCTGGCCCGGGTTTGTAGACGAGCGGCTCGAGCGCGTACTTGACGATCTCATCGGCGAGATCCTTGGGCGTGTACTGGGTGCCGGTGTCCCGCCGCCCGGTGGTCTTGGTTACGTAGACGGAGTCGGGCAGGAAGACCATCGGGAGGCCGCGCAGGTCTTCCTCCATCAGCCCGAGGTACGGCTGCACGCGGGCAAGGGCCGTCTCGTCGTACTCGCAGGCGGACCTCAGACTGCCGATATGCTCCGCCACCGGCTCGGTGGAGAGACCCTTCTCGACCTGCGCCTGGCTTCGGCCGGTCTGCTCGACCAGGTACTGCACCAGGGCGGCCCGCCCCTTGGCCGCGGCGTCCTCGAGGAGCTCGACGGCGAGCTCGGGACCGTCACTTGTCTTGCCGCGGAGCCCGACGGCGAGGTCCGTGACGTACACCGCACCGTGGTCCAGTAGGCCCTCGTAGACGTGGCCGATCTGCTCGACGTCGAGCGATCGGTAGCTTAGGCGCCGGGCCTCGGTAACGCCTGCGTCGCGGAAGGTGAGGACCTGCAGCGCGTCGAGAATCGCCAGGATCGACCGGTCATCGACCGGCAGCGGGTGCGACTCATGGGTCCTCCACGGCTCGCCGTCGCGGCGACCTTCGAGGAACGGGTAGCGGTCAGGGTCGAACAGGCCGCCGCCGTAGGCGGGCAGGCGGAGGGCGTCGTGCTCGATGCCGCCGTGGATCGCCCGGAACGTGGCGAGCAGTCGGTGCCAGCCCGCCGAGCGGCGTTCCAGCGCCTCCTCGCCGAAGCGGTCGGCCTCGTCCTGGAGGCTCTCGCGCAGGCCTGATGCGCCGTAGGACTCGGCGTACAGCTCATCCCTCGCCGGGAGGAGGTCTCGCTCCTCCGCGTACAGGAGGAACACGAGCCGCATCATCACCGTGAGCCCGGCCGCGTAGACCTGGTCGGCAGGGACGTCCTTCAGCAGCTCGCCTCGGCGGGCGCGGTTCGCGCGTGACAGGGCCCCGACGAGCAGCTCGACGGCCTGGCGCACCTGCGTTCCCAGGCGGTTGGTCACCTCCTCCTGGGCGAGAGCCGACTCCGCCAGCATCGCCGGCAGGGTGTTCGACTCCTCCACCGCGAAGAAGCGCCGGGCGCCGAGCAGGGCCACGAAGGAGTCGAGAAGCGAGGGCTCCTCGGCGAAGAGACTCGAGATCCAGGTGGCGCTCGTGGTCGTCCCGCCGGGCGGCGAAGCCACCAGGCTGAACCAGTCGCCGTCGGTCGCCATCACGAGCGGCACGCCGGTCGCCCGTTGGAGGACCGTTGCCCGCTCGATCGGTGTCGCCGCCCAGCGGTCGCCCGCGACCGGACGGTCTCGCGGCGTGCCGCGCGGGTACACCAGGACCGACATGCGTAGCGCCCGCTCGCCGCCCGTGGGTCCGGTGTCGGCCACCACGTACTCGGGCCGGAGCGCCACCCCGTGCTCGGCGACGATGTGCGCCGCACGGTCCGGCACCGCGGGCCCGACCAGCAGCACGTCGCGAAGGCGGAGCAGGTCGGTCAGCACCCACCGCGTCCAGACGGTGGCTTCCGCCTGCGTCTGGACCGGGTTGGCGAGACGGAGTCGGACCTCAGACCGAAGATCGTCAGGGGCCGGGTCGATCCCGTGGGGAAAGACCCGCCTGACGACGGGAACCGACAGGAACAGCCCGGTCGTCTCGACGAGGCTGAGCCAGTCGACGTGGCTGGCCGCGACGCTCGCCCGCCTCACCGCCCGGACTCCGTGGACGCCGGCACCAGGATCGTGAGCGCGGCCGGAAAGACCCTGGGCTCCGGGTTCGCGTAGCGTCGCGCGATAGCGGCGACCTCACGCTCGATCTCGTCCGGGATCTCGTCCAGGCGGCGCCGCAGCGACTGCACATCGCGCTCGAACTGCTCGCGCTCGAGCACGTCATCGAGCGTGAGCTGGACCCCATCGCGCTCGATTGAGGCCAGTCGCTCGCGGATCCGATCGGCAAGCTCGCCAAGGACCTTGCGGACCCGTTCCGCGTCCTCCTGCATCCGCTCGGCGAGCCGGCGCTCGATCGACTCGGCGACCTCCCGGCCGCGCTGCTGGATGGCCGCGTCCAGGGATGGCTCGATGCTGTCCCATGCATCGATCACCTCGAGCGCGCCCGCGTCCTCGGCGTCGCTGCCCGCGGCGGCCAACGCATCCTTGACCTCCGTGACGTTCAGCCGCGAGAAGCGGCCGCGGCGGACCCGACCACCTGCGGCGATGAGCTCCTCGTGGAGCCGATGCCCCTCGGCGCTCGTGACGACGAGGCGCGCGTGGGCGATGATGGCCGGCTCGTCGAGGGAGGCGGACATGGTTCGCCGAGCCGTGACTCGGCTGAGCTTCGTGTCCGCGTCACTCCGCCAGATCTCGGCCCTCAGCAGACGCGTGGCCAGAGCAACCAGCGGATGACCGAGGTGTGCCAGGACAACGTCATCGTGCTCGGCGGCGGCGTCGTGATCGAAGGTGATCGGGCGCGCACGACCAGTGACCGGGTGCTCGAGGCCAGCCGCGGCTCGAGACCACGGCTCACCGAACCCCGGCACGCTGAACGCTTCGATCGCCTCCGCGAATGGGCGCTGCACGACCGTCGGTCGGAGCGTGGGCTGGCGCGCGAGCTCGAGCGCGACTTGGACCACCCGCTCGACCGCGGCCGGACTGACCCCCAACTCCTCGCGGCTCTCGGTCAGTCGCAGTCGCAGTCGGTCGATCTCGTCGCGGAGGTTGCGCTGGAGTCCGGCGATCCCGGCCGCTGCTCGACGACGCGGGCGATCGATCGCCTCGTCGTCGAGGGTGCTCCGATGGCCCAGCATGGCCTCCTCGAGCTGGGCCTGGAGGATCGGGCCCGCGCTGCCGAGGTCCGTGCGGATGGTGTCCACCTTGACCGCGACGCGCCGCAGGAACTGCAGGTCGCCCTCGAGGGTCCCTGGCTTCGCGTCTTCCCAGCCCTGGGGCACGAAGTGGTAGACCAGCACCTCGGGTGCCGGTTGCCCATGACGGTCGATGCGGCCATTCCGCTGCTCGAGCCGCGTCGGCGAGAACGGGATCTCGTAGTGGATGACGCGGTGGCAGGAGCGCTGGAGGTCGATACCTTCGGACGCAGCATCCGTCGCCAGCAGGATCCGCACCGGTGACAGCGCGGGATCGGCCTGGAACTCGGCGCGGATCTGCTCCCGGCGCTCGCGATCCATCCCGCCGAACAGCAGCTGCAGCCGATCTCCACCGAGCCCCCGGGCGGCCAGCAGCTTCTCGAGCCAGATCTGCGTGTCGCGATACTCGGTAAACACGATGACGCGCTCGTCGTTCCACAGCCGCTTCCCATCACGAGTGGTCGGACAGCAGGTCCTCTCGAGCTCTGCGAAGAGCCGCTCTGCCTTGGCGTCGGGGCGCGACTTGGCGGCATTCGCCCACCGCTCGAGGGCGGCCAGGTGGCTGAGCTCATCCTCGCTGGCCGCGCCCTGGGCCTGGGCCGCCGCCCGAAGCGCGTCTTCGGTCGCCCGGGAGATCTCGGTCTCTTCGGCATCGTCGTCCTCGAGCCGGCCGAACGCCAGCTGGACGGAGCGGATGTCCCCGGTCGGCTTGGCGCCTGACTTCTTGAGCGTCTCGCGGTGTACGGCCAGGGTCTCGGCAAGCGCGGCCGGCGAGGAGAAGAACCGCTTCTTCAGGAGGAGGGTCACGAAGTCGTTGACCTGCTGAACGGGCGTCCCCTTCGTCGACCGGCTCCGCATCGCGGCGTATCGAGACAGGGTCGCGTACCCTTCGCGCTCGTCAGCCGCATGGGCGACCTCGAGGGCGCCGACCTTCCGTGCCGGGAAGCGGGCGCGTCCATCGGGACCGGGTGGCAGCTCCGTCTTGAGCCGCCGGACCATCACCTCCCAGAGCGCCTGGTCGGGCGGTTTCACGCCGCGTGCGAACCGCTGCGGGTCGAGGAGCTCGAGGAGCGCCGTGAAGGACTCCGTGTAGCCGTTGTGGGGCGTGGCGGAGAGGAAGAGCCGGTGCTCGAAGTACGGGGCCAGGTCGCGGATCGCCCGCGTTCGCTGCGAGTCGGTGGCGTACTTGCCGCGCCCCGACGGGGCGACGTTGTGGACCTCGTCGATGATCAGGAGGTCGAACGGTCGCGGGTAGGTGGTCGGGCTCTCCGGAAGGATCTCCTT
>JAKAHU010000120.1 GCA_021825385.1 Chloroflexota bacterium
CGGGGCGTCGAGCCGCTTCGCAACCACCCCGTCGACGCCGGCCCCCTCAAACCGCTCGAACCAGTCGGCGGCGAGCGCCCGGTCGGTCGTGGCCGGGGTCAGGTGCACCGGCGGCTCAGCGCCCCGGAGGACGTCCTCCAGGCGTCGCCGGCGCTCGCCCTGAGGCACCGGCCGGAGGTCCTCGTCCCCCAGAGCAAGCAGGTCCCAGGCAACGAACGAGGCCGGCGTTTCCGCGGCCAGGAGGTTGACCCGCGACGCGGCGGGATGGATGCGCAGCAGGAGCGCCTCGAAGTCGAGCCCGCGCGGCCCGGCGATCACGATCTCGCCATCGAGGACGCAGCGCTCGGGAAGGTTCGCCCGAAGCGGCCGGTCGAGCTCGGGGAAGTAGCGGCCGAGCGGCTTCAGATCGCGGCTCTGGATGAACGTCTCGTCCCGATCGCGAAAGACGAGCGCCCGGAAACCGTCCCACTTCGGTTCGAACAGCCAGCCTTCGCCCGCCGGCAGGCTGGCCGCCGGACTGGCGAGCATCGGTTCGAGCGGCGGCTCGAAGGGAAGTCGCATGCCGCGACCTTACCACCGTGGAACCGGCGGGCGCCGGCCGCCGTCCGACGACTGCCGGCGAAACACGTCGACGGTAAGCCGGGAACGAGATCACGGACGCCGGCTGCCCCGACGGCGGACCGGCCGGCAGAGCGGAGGCCTTCGAAATGCGCAGGCGATCGATCCAGCGGATTCGAGCAGGGGCGGTCGGGGTGGCGGCGATCACGGTCGCCCTGGTGCTCCTGCTGGCAGGCTGCGGCGGCTCGGCCTCGGCGCCGGTTGGTGAGCCGTCGGTGGGCGGAGCGGGTCAGGCCGGGGGCGGCACCGTCGACAGCGTCGGTGGCGCCGGTGGCGCCGCCCCGCCCGAGGTGCCGGGGGGCTTCGCGGCCCCGTCCGCGGCCCCGTCCGCGGCCCCGATGCCGGGAACGGAACGGGGACCGGGGGGCGCCAACGCCCCGCTCCGTGACGAAGCGAAGGTGATCAAGACCGGTACGCTCGCCCTCGAGGTCGCCGATCTCGATCGGGCGCTCCGGGATGCCCGCACCGCGATCGTCGGGCTGGGCGGCTACGTCAGCGGTTCCGATCAGTCGAACGAGGGGGATCGGACGAGGGCGACGATCGTCTACCGCATCCCGGCCGCCCGCTGGGACGACGCGCTCGACGCGCTCCACCGACTGGCGACGAAGGTCGTCACCGAGCAGACGAACACGATCGAGGTGACCGGCCAGGTGCTCGACCTCGACGCCCGGATCCGGAACCTGCGGGCGACCGAGGCCGCGCTCCAGGCGATCATGGCCCGGGCCACGAAGATCAGCGACATCCTCGAGGTCCAGCAGCAGCTGACGGCGGTCCGGGAGCAGATCGAGCAGCTGAGCACGGAGAAGGCCCACCTCGAGGACCAGGCTGCATTCGGCACGCTCACCGTCTCGTACACCGTCCCCGTCCCCGCCGTCACCGAGACGACGAAGGGCTGGGACCCCGCGGCCGAGGTCGACCGGGCCGTGGCCAGCCTCGTTGGCATCCTCCAGGGCCTCGCCTCGGTCGGGATCTGGCTGGTCATCGTCGGCCTGCCGATCCTGCTCGCCCTGGCCCTGCTGGTCGGGCTCGTCCTGGCGCTCGGCCGCCGGCTGCGCCCCGGGCGAGGCAACGGCGGCCGATCACTGCCAACCGCCGCGCCACCCACGACGGACACGCCCGGCCCGTCCGCCAGTTGACCGGCGCCGGCCCACGAGCGGCGGGCAGGGCCGGCCCGACTGTCCCGGGACCGGTTCGGGACGCCGGTCTCATGACCGCGGGACAGCAAGAGCGCTAGACCTTTCGGCACAGGGTCCCGACCCAGGTGGACCAGGCCGGAGGATCGCGTCCCATGTCCACGTTCCCGATGCGGCTCCACGGCGCGAGCGGCGACGTCGGCCGGCCCATCGACGTCGGCCGCACGGTCGTCGGCCGCACGGTCGTCGGCCGGCTCGGCCTCGCCCGTCTCGACCTGGGCTCCAAGCCCGGTCCCGCCAGCCATGATCCCAGGGGAGGAGCAGCCTGATGGACCTTACCCCACTCCGGCCCTGGCTCGTCCTCGTCCACGTCCTGGCGGCGTTCGCCTTCCTGGCCATCCACGGCGTCTCGATGGGCGTCTGGTGGCGGCTGCGGACGGAGCGCGAGCGAACGCGGGTCGCCTCGTACCTGGAGCTCTCCGCCTCGATGATCATGCCGATGAGCGTCGCCGGCCTGCTGCTCATCGTCAGCGGCATCCTGGCCGGCATCGCCGGCGGCTGGTGGTTCGATGGGCACTGGTGGCTGTGGCTCTCGATTGTGCTCCTCGTGATCATCGTCGGCGCGATGACCCCGCTCGTGTCGATCCCGCTCGGCGAGGTCCGGCGGGCCGTTGGTCTCCCGACCGCGGCCCAGGTCAGGGCCGGGATCGTCCCGGATCCCGCCGACGACGCGACCATCGACCGCCTGCTGCGCAATCCGAAGCCCCGCCTCGGGGCGGCGATCGGGATCGGGGGGATCGTGCTCATCACCGGGCTGATGGAGCTCAAGCCGTTCTGATGGACAGCCCGTGTACGGTACGGGGCATGAGCACACCCGGGCAGCAGGCCCCGGCGATCGAGACCGAGGGACTGGTCAAGGTCTATCCCGGGGAGGTCCGGGCCGTGGACGGCATCGACGTCCGGGTCGAGCGGGGCGAGTTCTTCGGCTTCCTCGGCCCGAACGGGGCGGGCAAGACGACCACGATCCGGATCCTGACCACGCTCCTCCGTCCGACCGCCGGTCACGCCCGCGTGCTCGGCATCGACATCGTCGCCCATCCGGAGCGGGTCCGCCGCCGGATCGGGTTCGCGATGCAGACGGTTGCCCTCGAGAACCTGGCCACCGGACGCGAGAACCTGGAGCTGATCGGGCGCCTGCACCGGGTGCCCGGCCCGGAGCTGCGGAGCCGGGTCGACGAGCTGCTCGAGCTGATGGGCCTGACCGCGGTCGCCGGCAAGCTGGCCGGAACCTATTCGGGCGGGATGCGACGGCGCCTCGACCTGGCCACGGCCCTCGTCCACCGGCCGGACGTCCTGTTCCTCGACGAGCCGACCGAGGGCCTCGACCCGCAGAGCCGTGCCGCCCTGTGGGGGGAGCTGGCCCGGGTCAATCAGGCGGGGACGACGATGCTCTTGACGACCCACTACATGGAGGAGGCCGACCGCCTGTGTGGGCGGCTGGCGATCATCGATGGCGGGCGCATCGCTGTCTCGGGCGCACCGACCGAGCTGAAGCGGGGGATCGGCAGCGACGACGTGAATCTGAGGCTCGCCACCGGCACCAACGACGGCCTGGCAGGCCAGCAAGAGGCCATCGCCCGCCTGCTGGAGGGCTTCGAGCCGGTGCGCGGCCTGGAGCGCACCGCGGACGGCGTTCGGATCGCCGTCGTCCACGCCGATGCAGTCGTCCCCGAGCTGATCCGCCGGCTCGACGGAGATGGCGTCCGCGTCCACGGCCTGACGATCGCCCAGCCCACGCTCGACGACGTCTTCCTGCGCTACACCGGGCGCCGGATCCGGGACGAGCAGGCGGACCGACCGCTCGAGTTGGGCTGGTGAGGCGACGATGACCGCCTTTGCCTATGAGACCTGGCACCTGGGCCGGCGCACGCTTCGGCGCTTCTTCCGCGTCCCGGCCAACCCGGTCAGCATCGTCCTGTTCCCGCTCATCCAGCTGTTTGTCTTCTCGCAGCTTTTTCGCGACATCGTCCAGCTTCCCGGCTTCGCCGGCCAGACGAGCTACCTCGCCTACCTCGCCCCGGGCCAGATCGCCTTCACCGTCTTCTTTGCCGTCAGCTGGTCGGGTGGCAATCTGCTCGCCGACTACCGCAACGGTTACCTCGACAAGCTTCGCGCCGCGCCGATCGAGCGCTACGCGATCCTGGCCGGCGAGCTGGTCCCGCTGGCCCTCGAGTGCGCGTTCATGGGCGGCGCGATCCTCGTCCTGAGCGTCCTCCTGGGCGCCCGGGTCGAAACCGGGATCGCCGGCGCGGCGGGCATCCTCCTGCTGGGCGCCGGGTTCGGCGTGGCCTGGTCGGGGATGTCGATGGTCCCGGCCCTGGTGACGAAGAACGAGCAGGCGACGAGCACCCTCTCGATGCTCTTCTTCCCGGTTGCGTTCATGTCGACCGCCTTCGTGCCGGCGGCGCTCATGCCCGACTGGCTGAAGACGTTAAACGCCGTCAACCCGATCAGCTACGTCATCGAGGGGATGCGGGCGCTGATGACGACCGGCTGGGACTGGGGCGTGCTCGGGGCAGCCGTCATCGCCATCGGGCTCACCGGCCTGGTCCTCCAGGGTGCGACACTGTGGGCCTTCCGCCGCCTGACCGGTTGAGCGCGCCCGGCGCGGCACCCTCCGGCCGCGCTCAGACCGCGGTGTACTCCACGTACTCGGGCCACCACATCCCGGCGTCGACCGCCGGCTCGACCAGCTCGTCGGGCACGCTCCGGCCGATCCCGGCGTCGCGGGCCGCCCGAATGATCGCGATCGCGATCTGGCGCGCCACGCGACGCAGATCGCTCACCGGCGGATAGAGCGCCCCGCTCGCGAACCGGTCCGGGGTCACGAGCGAGGCGAGCGTGTCGGCCGCGACGAGGAACATCTCGTCACTGATCTCGCGAGCCTCGCCCAGGATCGCCCCCAGCCCGATCCCGGGGAAGACGAAGACGTTGTTGGCCTGGCCGATGACGTGCTCGCGACCGCCGTGCACGACCGGCGGGAAGGGACTGCCCGCGGCGACGAGAGCCCGGCCGTCGGTCCAGGTGAACAGGTCGGCCGGGACCGCCTCCGAGTTCGAGGTCGGGTTGGAGAGGGGCAGGATGATCGGCCTCGGCGTGTGGGTCGCCATCTCCCGAATCACCGGCTCGGTGAAACTGCCGGCGACCCCGGTCGTGCCGATCAGGATCGTCGGGCGGACGGCCCGGACCACGGCCTCGAGACCGGTATCGCGGCGGGGATCGAGCCCGTGGCCGGCGAGGACCTCGTCGGGCAGGGCGAACTCGGCCTTGTCGGCCTCGAGTCCCGGCCGGCCCTCGTACAGCAGGCCGCGGGAATCGAGCATGACGATCGCGCGCCGGATCGCCGCCGGGGTCATTCCCTCGCGGGCCATCGCGGCCCGGATCAGCCGGGCGATGCCCAGCCCGGCTCCCCCGGCGCCGAGGAGCACGACCCGCTGCTCGGGGAGCGACATGCCGAGGTGACCGAGCGCCGCCAGGATCCCCCCCACGGCGACCGCACCGGTCCCCTGGATGTCGTCATTGAAGCTGCACACCCGGTGGCGGTAGCGATCGAGGAGGCGAATCGCGTTGTGCTGCTTGAAGTCCTCCCACTGCACGAGCGCCCGCGGAAAGACCCGCTGGACGGCCACGACAAACGCCTCGATGAACTCCTCGTACGCCTGGCCGCGCAGTCGCGGGTGCGGGTACCCGATGTAGTACGGATCCTCGAGCAGCTCTCGCCGATCGGTGCCCACGTCGAGCGAGATCGGCAGCGTGAGCGCGGGATGGATCCCCGCCGCCGAGCTGTACAGGGCGAGCTTGCCGATCGGGATCGCCATCCCTCCGGCCCCCTGGTCGCCGAGACCGAGGATCCGCTCGTTGTCGGTGGCGACGATCAGGCGGACGTCATCGTGGCCGGCGTTCAGGAGGATCTCGGGGATCCGCTCGATGTCGGCGGGGGTGATCCAGACGCCGCGCGCCCGGCGCATGATGTGGCTGAACTCCTGGCAGGCCCGGCCAACCGTCGGGGTGTAGACGACCGGCAGGAATTCCTCGAGGTTCTCGCACAGGACACGGTGGAAGAGCGTCTCGTTGCGATCGTGAAGGGCGGCCAGGCCAATGTAGCGCTCGAGGTCATCGTCCTTGCGCCGGACGTGCTCGAGCTCGAGGGTCACCTGCTCCTCGATCGTGGCCACCCGCGGCGGCAGGAGACCGCGGAGGTGGAATTCGTCGCGCTCACGCTCGCTGAACGCGGCGTCCTTGTTCAGGAGCGGCTGGCCGAGCAGAAACTCGCCCCGGAACGGAACCTCGACGCCGACCCCGCGGCGCAGCTCCTGGAAGAGCTCGGGCGAGAACCGGGCCGCGGCGAAGATCCGTGTCCGGGAGTCGATCGCCCGCTGGGCGGTCGGTCGCTCGGCGACGGCGGTCGAAGCGTGGTCGGCCGCGGCGTCGTCCGCCATGGCGCGTCGGACGGTATCCGTGGAACGGCTCCTCTCGGTCTCGACGGGTGCCGGTCAGGCAGCCCAACGATG
This sequence comes from Chloroflexota bacterium, assembly GCA_021825385.1. Classification (GTDB taxonomy): domain Bacteria; phylum Chloroflexota; class Limnocylindria; order Limnocylindrales; family CSP1-4; genus JAKAHU01. The sequence goes on from JAKAHU010000120.1 coordinate 6,323, forward strand.
ATAGCGACCACGGCGGCCGGTCACCGGTCGTCCCCACCGAGGCCGGCAACCGCAGGCAGCACGACCGCCCGCCGGCGTCAGCGCGCCCGCGGGCGGGTCTGAGCAGCGAACCGCAGTTCGGTCAATGCGTGATCACGACCGTCGCGTCGACGTGGGTTGCGACGTGCTCCGAGACGCTCCCCTGGAGCATCCGGTCGATCGCTCCCAGGCCGCGGGAGCCGATCACGACCGTGTCGAAGCCGCCCTCCTTGGCCACCCGTTCGATCGTCCGCGCCGGGTCGCCCGCGGGCTCCAGGAGCTCCGCCTCGATGCCGTGCTCGCGCAGCATCTGCTTCGCCTCGAGCAGTTCCTTGGCGTGGACGGTCGCGTCGTCCCAGGGATCGACCGGGGCGCGCGTCCCGGGATGGAAGGGAACGACGCTGATGACACTGACCGAGGCGCCGAACTTCTGAGCCAGGTCGATCGTGGTCATGAGCGCATGCTTGGCGGGCTCGCCGCCGTCATAGGCCAACAGGATCTTCTTCATCGCTGTCTGCCACCTTTCTGTGGGCCGGACTGGGCCCACTCCTGGATGAAACAAGGGTCGCGCGCCAGGGTCGGCAGGCGCAGAGCAGGAGGTCGCGGACGGCGGGGCCGAACGGCCCGAAGGGGGCATGGGTCGGAGCAGGCCGTGGAGCCGTTCGGCCTTGGGCGGGCCGGTGGCCAGCAGGCCGCCAACAGTGCCAACGGCACTCCCCATGGCCGCCACCGCCCGTACGATCGAGGCGTCACCCATGTGCCGCCGGGAGCCCGATCGTGGAGACTCGAGAACCCGCGCCTGCCGGAAGCCAGCCCGAGACGGTCATCGCCGCCCTGAACAGGACCTGGTTCGGGGCCGGGCTGCCACCGGAGACGCAGACCCGCCTGGCCGCGATGGGTCACATCGAGCGCGTCGCGGCCGGCACGGAGCTCCTGCGCGAGGGCGAGATCGCCGAGGACTTCGGCCTGCTCCTGAGCGGCCGGGTCGCCCTGCGCATGCTCGTGCCCGAGCGCGGCATGGTGACGATCCTGACCGTCGAGCCAGGCGACATCATCGGCTGGTCGGCGATCGTGCCGCCCCATCGCTCGACCTCGACCGTCGTGGCGATCGAGCCGGCCGAGGTTCTGATGCTCGACGGCGCCGCGCTGCGAACGGCCCTGCGTGCCGACCACGCCCTCGCCGCGACGCTCTACCCGCGGGTCCTCCAGGCGGTCGGCCGGCGGCTGAACGCGACCCGCCTTCAGTTGCTCGACCTGTTCGCCCGCGACGAGCTGGCCCGCGGGGAGGCCCTGCGGGCATGGTGAGCCCGATCGACGGTCGAGCGCCGGACCAGGCACCGAATCAGGCCCGCGGCGACGCGCGCTTCCTTGCCCGGGCCGACCTCCAGCGCCTGATCGACCTGCTCCGCGAGGATGGCCGGCGGGTGATCGGGCCGACGGTTGCCGACGGGGCGATCGTGCTCGACCGGATCGACTCGGTCGCCGATCTGCCGGCCGGTTGGGGTGCGCTCCAGACCCCGGGCCGGTTCACCCTCGTCCGGCGCGACGACGAGCGGTTGTTCGAGTACAACGTCGGCCCGATGAGCTGGAAGCGGTACACGTTCCCGGCCACCGTCCCGCTCACCAGGGTCCGCGGCGGGTCCGACAGGGTGACCTACGAGCCGGCCGCCCGGGACATCCCGAAGCTCGCCTTCCTCGGCGTCCGGGCATGCGAGATCGCGGCCATCCTCGTCCAGGACCGTGTTCTCCTCGGCGGGCCGTTCATCGACGAGGACTATCGCGACCGGCGTGCGGCCGCGCTGATCATCGCCGTCCAGTGCACGACGGCCGCCTCGACCTGCTTCTGCAGCTCGATGGGCACCGGGCCGGAGGTGCGCGGCGGCCACGACCTCGTCCTCACCGAGCTCGACGACGGGTTCGTCGTCGAGGCGGGCTCGGCGGCCGGCCGGGCCCTCCTCGAGCGACTGCCGGTCAGCACCGCCACGACCGAGCAGGTCGCCGACGTCGTGAGGGCGGTGAGCGCGGCGCGCTTGGCGATGGGCAGGGGCGTCGTTACCGTGGGCCTGAAGGACCGCCTGCTGGCCCAGCTCGAGCATCCGCACTGGGCCGAGGTCGCCGAGCGCTGCCTGACCTGCACGAACTGCACGCTCGTCTGCCCGACCTGCTTCTGCAGCAGCGTCGTCCAGCGCTCCGAACTCGTCGGCACCGCGTCGGGCAGTGTCCGGGCCTGGGATTCGTGCTTCAACCCGGGCTTTGCCCGGGTTGCCGGCGGCAACTTCCGCGCGCGACCGCGCGACCGCTACCGCCAGTGGCTGACCCACAAGTTCGCGACCTGGGTCGACCAGTTCGGGACGTTCGGCTGCGTCGGCTGTGGCCGCTGCATCACCTGGTGTCCGGTCGGGATCGACGTCCGCGAGGAGCTGATGGCGATCGCTCCTCCGATCGCGCCCCGGGTCAGCCCGCCCTCGCCCCAGCCGGTGGCCGCCACTCCGACCGAGTTCGCCTCGGCCCGGGTCGCCGCCACTCACCCCGAGACGGCCGACACGACGACGCTCACCCTGACCGAGACGGACCTGCCGCTCTTGGCCACGAGGCCCGGCCAGTTCGTCATGCTCACCCTGCCTGCCTTCCCCCGCCTGCCGATCTCGGTCTCGCGCGTCCGCCCCGAGGGGATCGAGCTGACGATCCGGGCGGCCGGGCCGGCCACGAAGGCGCTCATCGGGTTGAAGCCGGGCGCACTCGTCGGCATCCGCGGCCCGCTCGGAGTCGGCTGGCCGGTCGACCGGGCGGTCGGGCGCGATGTCGTCATCGTCGCCGGCGGGATCGGGCTCGCCCCTCTCCGCCCGCTGATCGACGCGATCCTCGCCGACCGGGCGCGGTTCGGCGCGGTCCGGATCTACTACGGGGCGCGGACCCGGCACGACATGCTCTACGCGGGCGAACTCGCGGCGTGGGCCGCCCGGCCGGACGTCGACCTCCAGCTGACGGTCGACCGGGGCGGTCCCGAATGGCTCGGTCGGGTCGGCGTCGTCACCCACCTGTTCGATCAGGCGACCTGGGAGGGCTCGAAGGCGGTCGCCTTCGTGTGCGGCCCCGAGCGGATGATGCAGGCCACGGTCGGGGCGCTGATCGACCGCGGGATGCACTCGGACCGGATCTTCCTGACCCTCGAGCGGCACATGGAATGCGGGATCGGCCTGTGCGGCCACTGCCAGATGGGCCGCTACTTCGTGTGCAAGGACGGGCCGGTCTTCTCGCTCGCCCAGCTCGGCGACAGCTTCGGACGGGAGGGGATCTGATGGGCGGCCCGGCCCCTTCGGTCTCGCCGGCCACGGTCGCCAGGCCACGGGTCGGGGTGGTCAAGTTCGCCTCGTGCGACGGCTGCCAGCTGACGCTCCTCGACCTCGAGGACGAGCTGCTCGAGATCGCCGGACGGTTCGACATCGTCGAGTTCCCGGAGGCGAGCTCGAGCCGCTCCGAGGGCCCGTATGACGTCCTGTTCGTCGAGGGCTCGGTCAGCACCCCCGAGCAGGCCGAGCAGATCGTCGAGCTGCGCCGCCAGGCGAAGCTGCTCGTGACGATCGGGGCCTGCGCCACGGCCGGCGGCATCCAGGCCCTCCGCAACTGGGCCGACCACGACGCGTTCCGGGCGGCCGTCTACCCTCACCCGGAGTACGTCGCCTCGCTCGCCCGGGCGACCCCGGTCGCCGACCACGTCCCGGTCGACGCCGCGCTGCGAGGCTGCCCGATCGGGATCGGGCAGTTGCGCGAGCTGCTCACCTCGCTGATCCTGGGCCGGCGCCCGGAGATCCGTGACGAGGCCGTGTGTGCCGAGTGCAAGCGGCGCGGCGCCGTGTGCGTCGTCGTCGCGACCGGCACGCCCTGCCTCGGGCCGGTCACCCAGGGTGGCTGCGGCGCCCTCTGCCCGCGCTGGGGTCGGGGCTGCTACGGCTGCTTCGGACCGCGCGAGGGAGCGAATACGGCCAGCCTGGCCGCGACGTTCCGCGCCGAGGGTCGGTCGGATTCGGACGTCGGCCGCCTGTTTGCCGGTTTCACGGCCTGGGCGGAGCCGTTCCGGACGGTCGTCGACGAGTTGGGCGGCACGCCCGGCGCGGGCGGCGGGGGTGCCACGGGCGGCGGGAGCGCGGGCGGCGGGAGCGCG
>JAKAHU010000121.1 GCA_021825385.1 Chloroflexota bacterium
CAGTCGGTCGCCTCGACCCACTCGCCGGTCTGCTGGTTCTTCGTGCTCTGGTTGACCGCGACGCTGAACTCCGTCACCGGCCGGCCGTTGGGCGTGTAGCGCATCTCGGGGTCGCGCCCGAGGTTGCCGATGATCATCGCCTTCGAGAAGGACGCCATCGCGCGCGCTCCCTGCTCAGTCGGTGGCCGCGGGCGCGGCCTCGGACTCGGACTCGTCGATCAGCTCGGCCTCGCCCTCGTCCTCCTCGTCCTCGCCGGACGGGATGTCGGCGTCGTCCGCCTCGCCGGGGGCGGCGTCGCGGCGGGCCTTGACCGGCTTGACGACACGGGTCACGAGGGAGCGGAGGACGTCCTCGGTGATCTGGAGACTACGCTCCAGCTCGGCGATGGCCTCAGCCGGGCTCTCGAAGACCACGATGTGGTAGGAGCCGTCGCGGTAGCGGTCGATGGGATACGCGAGTCGGCGGCGGCCCCAGGGCGCGACCTTGACGATCTGACCGCCCGAGGCGACGACATAGCGCGTGGTGCGGTCGATGACCGCGGCGGCCCGCTCATCCGGCGCATCCGGCCGGAGGACGAGCATGAGTTCATAGCGGCGCACGGCCTGCAAGACTCCTTCCGATGGGATAAGCCCCGTTGGCGGCATGCCGACACGGAGCAGAAAGGACCGCGGAAGGATAGCACGCCGGTCGGCTGCCCCCGGGGGGACCGGGGGTCCGGCGTCCCTTGTGTATCCTTTCTCACCGCACTCTCGAATGGCCTCGTGGGGGAATCGTGCAGCTCTCGCTCTTGCTTCTCGCCTCGGACCGCCCGGCGGCGGCGCAGCTCGCGCAGGCGCTGGCCGCCCCTGGGCACGGGGTCACCGTCGTCACCTCGGCGGCCGACCTGCTGGCCGCGGCCCCGAGGTACAGCCTGGTGGTGATCGACGGCGTCCCCGCCGGCACGACCGCCGCCGCCGTCATCGCGGAGCTCCGCGGCGCAGGCGCGGGACCCGTCACGCCCGTCCTGGCGATCGCGCAGACGGCCGATCTCGAGGAGCGGATCGCGCTCCTCGAGGCCGATGCCGACGACGTCCTCACGCGGCCCTTTGACCCGGCGGAGCTGGCAGCCCGCGTCGAGGCGCTGGCGCTGCGGGCGCAGCACGCGTCGCTGCCGGGCTCGCGCTCCCGCGCGACCGAGCCGGGCCGGCGCGTCATCGCGGTGTTCAGCCCCAAGGGAGGCGTCGGCACCACCACCATCGCCACCAACCTCGCCCTGATCGCCGCCGAGCGCCAGCCCGGGGCCACCCTGCTCATGGACCTCGACCTCTCGTTCGGGCAGGTGGCGTCGCACCTCAACCTCACGCCCAGGCAGACAATCCTGGAGCTCGCCCGCGACGTGGCCGCCCAACGCGATCCCGAGCTGCTGCGGACCTACGCGATCCACCACACGGGCAGCCTCCAGGTCCTCGCCGCCCCGCCCGGCCCGGGGTTCACGTCGCTCGTCACCCCGCAGCACGTCGAGCAGATCGTCTCGGCCGCCGCGGATGCCTACGAGACGGTGATCATCGACGCCGGCACCGCGCTCGACGAGCGGGCGATGACGGTGTTCGGCCGGTGCGACACCACGATCATCCCGGTCATCCCGGAGATCCCGGCGCTCAACTCGGTCCACATCATGTTCGAGCAGCTCGCCGACCTCGGGACGATGGGCGGCTCGATCCTGTTCGTGCTCAACAGAGCGTTCGCCCGCGATCTCCTCAAGCGAAACGACATCGAGTCCGCGCTGGGGGCCAAGATCGCCGCGGAGCTCCCCTACGACCCGCTCGTCTACCTCAAGGCGGTCAACGAGGGCGTGCCGGTCGTCCTGGGGTCGTCCCGCTCGGTGCCGGCCGAACGTCTCCGCGCCCTGGCGGACGTGGTCCTCGGCCCCGTCAGCGGGGCGGCTCCCGCGCCAGCCCCCAAGGAGAGGCGAGGCCTCTTCGGGCGCCGCTGACCGGCAGTCGCGCCCGAGGCTGCCTGAGACCGCAGCGTCCTACCCGCGCTCCGGCGCGGCGGCCTGGTCCCGAGGGCGAGGCTCGAACTCGCACGGGGTCGCCCCCAGCCGTGTTTAAGACGGCCGCGTCTGCCGGTTCCGCCACCTCGGGCGCGCCGATCGTAGCCCCTCTGGGGCTGCTGCCGCGGGCATGCGCCCGGATCGCACGGGCGAGGCGCAGCCGCCCGGCGGCGGCGAGCGGCTCCGGTCCGGCTCGCCACAACAGAGAACCGGCCCCGCACCGGGACCGGTTCACGTTCTGTCCGTGGAGGCGACGGTCGGATTCGAACCGACGAATAAGGGTTTTGCAGACCCCCGCGTTAGGCCTCTTCGCCACGTCGCCGCGCCGAGCGCGAGCGAGAGGATACCGGGAACGCGCATTCCGTGCGCCGCGTGCCCGGCGAGGAGATTGGCTGCCCCTCGAGGATTCGAACCTCGGCTCACGGATCCAAAGTCCGCTGTCCTACCGCTAGACGAAGGGGCAGGGCGCCACAGCGTAGGGTACGGGATCAGGGGGGAGTGGAGCGGAAGACGGGACTCGAACCCGCGACCCTCACCTTGGCAAGGTGATGCTCTACCAACTGAGCCACTTCCGCTCGATGGCCGACCGAGGCTTTGGTGCCGAGAGCCAGATTCGAACTGGCGACACCGCGATTTTCAGTCGCGTGCTCTACCAACTGAGCTATCTCGGCCCGGACCCGGGATCCCGCGAGATCCCCGTCGGCGCGCGGCGCAGGATACCACGGCATCCGAACGCCCGTCCACCTCGCCGGGGACCCTCAGCGCCATCCCCGCCAGGTGAACCCCGGCGGCGTCTCGGGGGGCTCTGGCGGCTGGGGAGGCTGGGGCAGAGGCGGGGGCGGCGTCGGGCCCGATCCCGAATCCCCCGCCCCGAGACCCCGCAGCTGGGCGCTCACCACGGGCGCCCGGTCCCCGACAACCGCGCTCGGCGCGTCCACGGGCGCCTCCCCGGTGAGCTGCCTGAGGCGGTTGATGCGGTCGAGCACGGGCGGGTGGGTGGAGAACAGATCGCTCGACTCGGCGGTGGCGGCCTTCACCGGGTTCTCGAAGTAGAGATGCTGCGTGGCGCGGTTGGCCACCTCGAGCGGTTCGGTGTCGAGCGCGATCTTGGCCAGCGCCCGCTCCAGCCCGTACGGGTCCCTCGTGAGCTCCACCGACGACGCGTCGGCGAGGTACTCGCGCTGGCGGCTGACGGCGAGCTGGACGAGCCTGGCCGCGATGGGCGCGACGATCGCGAGCAGCAGGGCCACCAGCATCATCACGGCCGCGAAGCCCCCGCCCTCGCCGCCGTCGTTGCCCCGCCGACGCCGGCCGCCCGCGATGCCGCCCCAGAAGGTCATCCGCAGGAACATGTCCGCGATCAGCGCCACGGCGCCGACCAGGACCCCGACCATCAGCGAGAACCGGATGTCGTAGTTGCGGACGTGGCTGAGCTCGTGGCCCATGACGCCCTGGAGCTCCTCGCGGTCGAGTTTCTGGAGCAGTCCCACGGTGATGGCGACCGAGGCATGCTGTGGATCCCGCCCGGTCGCGAAGGCGTTGGGCGCGGTGTCGTCGATGATGTAGACGCGGGGCATCGGGACACCGGCGGCCGTGGCCACCTCCGCCACGACATTGAACAGCTGCGGCGCTGAGCTGGCGTCCACCTGGCGGGCGCCCGAGGACGCCAGCACCAGCGCGTCGCCGGCGTAGTAGGCGAGCAGCGCGGCGACGAGCCCGGCGCCGAGCGCGATCACCGCGGCGACTGCCCCGGTCCCGGCCGAGCCGCTCGCGGCGCCGCCGATCGCGAAGCCGAGCGCGCCGAGCAGCGCCACCACGACCAGCGACAGCAACACCGAGTTGCGGCGGTTCGCCGCGATCTGGCCGTAGAAGCTCGCAGTCGCCATGGTCGGGGTCCCCGTGGGGACGCTCCCGCCGCCGACGCCTAACGGGGCGCCCGGGCGGGGGCGGCGCCTACTTGAGGCTCAGGTCCACCGTCGGGACCGCCTGGGCCTCGGGCTCCGCCGCGAAGAACTCGCGCTTGGAGAAGCCGAACATGCCCGCGAAGACGACCGCCGGGAACATCTGGATGCCGTTGTTGTAGTCCAGCACGGTGGCGTTGTAGTGCTGCCGCGCAAAGCTGATCTGGTTCTCGGTGGTGCTGAGCTGCTCCTGGAGGCTCATGACGTTCTGGTTCGCCTTGAGCTCCGGGTAGTTCTCCGTCACGGCGAACAGTGACCGGAGGGCGCCGGTCAGCTGGTTCTCGGCGACGGACTGGGCTGCCGGTCCTTTGGCGCCGGCAGCGATGGCGCTGGCGCGGGCCTCGGTCACCTTGGTCAGGACGTCCTGCTCGAAGTTCATGTAGCCCTTCACCGCGGCGACCAGGTTGGGGATCAGGTCGTGGCGGCGCTTGAGCTGGACGTCGATCTGGCTGTAGGCCTCGTCAACGCGGTTGCGCTTGCCGATCAGGCCGTTGTAGATGCCGATGACCACCACGACCACGATGACCGCGATGGCCAGGACGATGAGGAGCGGCTCCATGTGGTCGGTCTCCCTCCGGCTGGGAGCCCCTTCGAGGACCCCCGTGGCACCCAGTCTAGCGCGCCGGCGCGACGCCCCGGCGCGACGGGTGGTGGGCGGTGAGGGACTCGAACCCCCGGCATCCTCGGTGTAGGCGAGGCGCTCTGACCAACTGAGCTAACCGCCCGGAAAGACGAACGGGCGGCCCGTCGGCCGCCCGCAAGAGGTCAGGAGAGTGGTGCCCAGGCCGGGACTTGAACCCGGATGAGTTGCCTCATACGCCCCTCAAACGTACGCGTATACCAATTCCGCCACCTGGGCAGGTGTCCTGTTCGCGACGCTCCGTCACGCCGCGCAGAGGGGTGGTACCGAGGGAGGGAGTCGAACCCACACGACCTTGCGGCCACTGGTACCTGAAACCAGCGCGTCTACCATTCCGCCACCTCGGCACGCTGCGCACCGGAGCACCCGAAGGCTCACCGGCTCGCGGCGAGGCGCCATGCTAGCACATCCCAGAACCGGTCGCCCGGGTGAACGATGAGCTCCGGCGTGTTGCCGGAGAGCCCCCGGGACACCATCTCCTCGTCCGCCCAGACGATCGGCAGGACCGGCAGCCGAGCCGACAGGCCCGCCAGGAGCGCAATCCAGGCAGCCTTGCGCGTGACCGTGGGCCCATAGGCACGGGCCGCCTCCAGCAGGCTGTCGAGCGCCGGGTCCTGGTAGCCCGAGCGGTTCGAGCCGTTCGCTCGGACCTGTGTGGAATCGAGCAGCGGGTAGAGGTCGGGCTCGATCCCCGAGGCGATGTCGAGCACGGCCGCGGTGAACGAGCCGCCCTGGATCCGGGCGGCGAGGTCCGGTCCGCTCAGCATGGTCACCGTTACCGCGAGCCCGAAGGCCGCCCAGTCGGCCTGGACCGACGTCGCGACCGCCGCGAGCCGTGGGTTCACGTCCGCGGGGACGGTCAGGAGTTCGATGGCGTAGGGCGTCTTCGCCTTGGGCGAGTACCACTTGCCGCTCTTCTTGGTCCAGCCGGCGCCGGTCAGCAGCTTCGCGGCGGCCGACAGGCTGTGCGCCACCGGCGTGACGGCCGCGGCGTCGTAGGCCCACGACGCTGGGGGCACCAGGGCGTCCGCGACCCGCGCCTGGCCGCCGAGGGCCGTGCCCGCGATGGCGCTCCGGTCGATGGCGCCCAGCAGGGCCTTGCGCACGTTCGGGCTCCCGAGCTCGGGGTGCGTCGGGCGCAGGTTGAGCAGCACGGCGGAAAGCGTCGTGGTGGGATAGTCGCTGACCTTCACGCCCGGCTCCGCGCCCAGGGCCTGGGTGGTGGCGGCGCTGAGCCCGGCCGCCCCGTCAATCTGCCCGTCGGTGAAGGCCTGGGCGAGCGCCGTCTCGGAATCGAAGAAGTCGATCTCGATCCCCCCGAGCGGGTGCGCGTTCGGGTCCGCCGTCGCCGTGGGCGAGGGCGACGGGCTGGGCGTCGGGGTCGGCGACGGGGTCGGCGTGGGCTTGGGCGTAGGGGTGGGCTTGGGCTTGGCAGTGGCGGCGGCCGCGAGCTGGAGGCCCGCCGCCGCGGGCCCGTCCACGGCCGCGCCAGCCGACGGGGCAGCCGACACCCCGGCCGACGGCGCGGGAGCGTTCGAGCCCGACGGGACCGGGCTGGGCGGGGCGAAACCCGACGGTGCGGCGGAGGCCGCCGGAGAGCTGGCGGCAGGCGCCGAGGCGGCAGGGTTGACCCCGGGCGCCGGCATGAGCATGGCGTGCGCCGTGTCCAGCTGGACGAGCTGGTAGGGTCCCGTGCCCACCGGGCTGAGCGCGAAGGAGCTTGTGGCGAGGTCCGCGAAGCTCACGCCCTGGAGCAGATGCGCCGGCAGCAGGGGCTGGGTGAGCGCGGCCAGGAACCCGCCCACCGGGGCTCCCAAGGTGAACGTGACCGTCTTGCTGTCCACGGCGGCCACGGTCACGTCCGCCCAGGCTGCGGCCTGGGTCCCACCGGACGACGGGTCCTTGAGCGCGTTCACGGTGTACACGACGTCATCGGCCGTGACGGGCTGCCCGTCCTGCCAGGCTGCGTCCGGGCGGATCGCCACCGTCCACACCTTCCCGGTCTTGTCCACGGACCAGGATGCCGCGAGGTCCGCCACGAGCGTGCCGTCCGGACCCGTCTTGACGAGCCCGCTGAAGATCAGCCCGACCAGCGTCCGGTCGGCGCGGGTCTGCGCGGTGACCGGCGTGATGGAGGCCGGCCGCCCCACCACGCCCTCGCGGTACACGATCGGGGCGGCCGGGGGCGCGGTGGGGACGCCGCTCGGCGCCTCGGCGCCGGCCGGGACGGTGGCGACGCCATGCGGGATCGCCAGGGCGAGTGCCGACACGGCGAGCACGGCGATCAGCACGCCGGTGACGGCGCGGTCACGAGCGGCCGGCGTCACGCGCCGTGGTCGCGGCGGGCGGAGGCCCGCGGACGGGATCACCCCTGCGAGGCGAACGACACCAGGGCGAAGATGAGGAACAGGACCAGCAGCACGATGGTGAACTGCCAGAGCCGACGCTCGATGCCACGGCGGCTTCGGTAGACCGACGAGTCACCGCCAAAGGTGCCGGACAGGCCGGTGCCCTGCGCCTGCATCAGGATGGCGACCATCAGCGCGACGCTCAAGATGATCTGGCCGATCGCCAGGATCGGGTTCACGGAAACGAAGCCCTCCGAGGTGCGACGGAGGCGGATGGTACCAGACTCGGCACCTCCGCCTCGCGTCAGGCCGGATCCAGCCGCGACGTCCCGGTCATCCCCTCCCAGCGGGGCAGCCCCGCCAGCTCGAGGATGGTCGGCGCGACATCGGCCAGGACCCCGTCGCGCAGGGTCCTCCCGGCCAGTGCGCCGCCCATGCCCAGGAGCGGCACGGGGTTCAGCGAGTGGGCCGTGAAGGGGTTGCCCTCGGCGTCCCGCATCTCGTCGGCGTTGCCGTGGTCCGCGGTGATGAACAGCACCGCGCCCGGCCCGTCGGGATCGGCCGCCTCCACGCGCTCGATCGCGTCGGCGACCTGGCCGATGCAGCCGTCGATCGTCTCGACCGCGCGCACGGTCGCGTCCCAGACGCCCGTGTGGCCCACCATGTCGGGGTTAGCGTAATTCGCGACGATGAAGTCGTAGCGGCCGGAGACGATCGCCGCGACCAGCTCGCCGGTGACGCCGGCGGCGCTCATCTCGGGCTGGAGATCGTAGGTGGCCACCTTGGGGCTGGGCACGAGCTTGCGCTCCTCGCCCGGCCAGGGCGTCTCCACCCCGCCGTTGAAGAAGTAGGTCACGTGGGCGTACTTCTCCGTCTCGGCGACGTGGAACTGCGTCCAGCCCTGCTCGGAGAACGTCTGCGCCAAGGATCGCGCCGCCTCCGGGCCGAACGCCACCTCGACCGGAAGCCCGGACTCGTACTCGCTCATCGTCACCACCAGCAGGCCTCGCGGGGCGGGCCGGCCGGACGGCGAGGTCCGGTCAAACTCGGCGAACGCCGCGTCGGCGAGCGCGTGGGTCAGCTGGCGGGCGCGGTCGGCGCGGAAGTTGAAGTGCACGACGGCGTCTCCGTCGCGCAGCGCCCCGTCCATGCCGTCCACGACGGTCGGGAGCACGAACTCGTCGGTCTCGCCGCGCGCGTACGCCTCGCTGATCGCCGCCTGGGCCGACGCGGCATGGAGCCCCTCCGCGTGGACGATGGCGTCGTACCCCTTCTCGGTCCGCTCCCACCGCTTGTCGCGGTCCATCGCGAAATAGCGGCCGCCAACCGAGACGACCCGCGCGTCCGGATGCGCGGTGGCGAGGCGCGCCTCCAGGTCCGCCATGAACCCGAGCGCGGAGCTCGGCGGCGTGTCGCGCCCGTCGAGCAGCGCGTGGACCTTGACCCGCGGCACGCCGAGGCGAGCGGCAAGCTCGACCAGCGCCACGAGGTGGCGGTCGTGGCTGTGGACGCCGCCCGGGCCGATCAGCCCGATCGCGTGCAGGCAGCCCGTCTGGCGCGCCCGCTCGCAGGCGTGGACGAGCGCGGGGCGCGTGAAGAACGAGCCGTCCGCGATCGCGGCATCGATGCGCGGCAGGTCCTGAAGCACGGGCCGGCCGGTGCCGAGGTTGAGGTGGCCCACCTCCGAGTTGCCCATCTGGCCCTTGGGCAGCGCCACGGCCTCCTCGGACGCGAGCAGCGCGCTGTGCGGCCAGCGGTCCAGGAGCCCGCGCCAGCGAGGCATGGCAGCGGCGGCAATCGCGTCGGCCGCGTCGCCGTGGCCGATCCCGAAGCCGTCGAGGATGACCAAGACGATGGGGCGAGGCCGACCCACGGGCCGGGTCACGACGCCAGCCCGCGCGCCCTGGCGGTGATGCCGGCGCGGGCCGCGATCCCGGCCATCTCGTCGGGCTTGAGCGAGGCGCCCCCGATCAGCGCACCGTCCACGCCGGGCTCGGCGAGAAACTCCTCGATGTTGGCGGACGTGACCGAGCCGCCGTACAGGACCGGCGTCTCGTCAGCGTGGCTCCCCCACCCCAGCGCCCGGAGGCTGGCGCGGACGGCGTCCGCCATGGCCTGGGCGTCGGCGCCGCGGGCGTTCTTGCCCGTGCCGATGGCCCACACGGGCTCGTAGGCGATCACGAGGCCCGCGGCGGCGAGCGTCCCGGGATCGCGACCCTCGAGCGCGCCGCGCAGCTGCGCGTCCACCACCTGCGCCTCGCGGCCGGCCTCGCGCTCCGCGAGGACCTCGCCCACGCACAGGATGGGGCGCAGCCCGCCGGCGACGGCACGGTCGAGCTTCTTGCCGATCAGCGCGTCGGTCTCGGCGAAGTAGGCCCGCCGCTCGCTGTGGCCCAGGATCACCCACGTGGCGAGACCCGCGAGCATCGGCACGCTCACCTCGCCGGTGTAGGCGCCGGCGAGCTCGTGGTGGACGTTCTGGGCGCCGACGCCGACCTCCTCACCGGCGAGCGCGTCGCGGACGGCGGCCAGGCTCACGTACGGCGGGCAGATCACGCGCGTGACGCCGGCTTCCCGGGTCCGCGACGCGATCGTCCGGGCGAGCTCGCCGGCGTCGGCAGGAGTGGTGTTCATCTTCCAGTTGGCGGCAATCACGATCGGGCGCATGGCGTGATCATGCCAGAGGTCTGAGCGGGGCCTACCTGCCCCTCGGCCCGGCCCCCCGCGACCCGCGTCCCGCCCGGCCGGCCCCGGCGGCCCCCGATGGCGGGCCGGATGGCCGGTAGCCGTGGCGGAGCCCGATCCCGTCGTCGTCGTGGAGCGCGAGGCGCTCCAGCCGGTCGAGCGCCCGCTGCACGGCGGAACGGTGGAGCTCCAGGCGGGCCGCGATCTCGGAGAGCGACGCCTCGGGCGTCTCCCGGCGCGCCTCCGCCACCGCGCGCACGGTGCGGGGCTGCTCGGACAGGCGCCCGGCCTCGTCGAGCTGGTCGATGGCGGCGAGCTGGCGCCCGGCCGCAGCCACCGAGCGCTGCAGGTTCGCCGACTCGGCGTTGATCACGCGGTTGAGCTCCCCGCGCAGGCTGCGAGCCACGCTCCGGGCCTCGAACTCGAGCAGCGCGGCGCTCGCCCCGGCACGCCCCAGGAACGCCGCGATGGACTCCGCGCTCTTCCAGGTCACCACGCCCGCGCCGCGCCGGACGCGCCACGAGGCGGGCAGGCCGATGTCGGCCAGACGTTGGGCGAGCACCTCGGCCTCAGCCGGCGGCAGCACGAACTCGAGGTGCGCCCGGCCGGACGAGAGGCTGAGCGATCCACGGGCCAGGAATCGGCCGCGGAGCCAGGCCATGCGGCAGTGCTCCGGCGCCGACGCCCAGGAGAACTCCGCCGGCGGCAGGGCGATGGTCCGCCGGACCGCGTGGGGCCGGGCGGCTGCCGCCCGGCCGCCGAGCCGCACGGCCA
>JAKAHU010000122.1 GCA_021825385.1 Chloroflexota bacterium
GTCGTACTCGTCCTGGATCTCGCCCACGATCTCCTCGAGCAGGTCCTCGATCGTCACGATCCCGGCCGTCCCGCCGTACTCGTCGAGCACGATCGCGATGTGGACCTTCCGGCGCTGGAACTCGTGGAGGAGGTCGTCGATCGACATCGACTCGGGGACGAAGAGCGGCGCCCGCAGGATCGCCCGCAGCTCCGGGCGCGGCCCGGCCGCATCGCGCAGGTAGGGCAGCAGGTCCTTGGCGTAGAGGATGCCGATGATCTCGTCGACCGACTCCTCGTAGACCGGGATCCGGCTGTGGCCCTCCTCGACGATCGTCTCGATCGCCTCGTCCATCGAGGCCGTCGCGGGCAGGGCCACGATCGCGGTCCGCGGGACCATCACCTCGTGCAGGCGCCGCTCGCCGAGCTCGATGACCGCATTGATCATCTGCTCCTCCTCGGCCTCGAGGACGCCCTGCTCGCCGCCGCGCTCGATGATCAGCTTGAGCTCCTCGGCACTGATCTGGGCCGCCGAGCTGACGTCGGCGCCGAGCCAGCCGGTGATCGCCCGGGTCGTCCCGCTGAGCAGGGCGACGAGCGGGGCCAGGATCCGGCCGAGGAGGTCGATCGGACCGGCGAGCGCGAGCGCGAACCGTTCCGGATGGGCGAGCGCGAGCGCCTTGGGCACGAGCTCCCCGAACACGATCGTGAACAGGGACAGGAGGACCGTGACGAGCAGAAGAGCGATCGCGCCGGCGGCGTCCCGGAGCACGTCGACCCGGCCGAGGACGTCGGTCAGGCCCCGGGTCAGGCTGACCGCCGCGAACGCCGAGGCCAGGAAGCCGATGAACGTGATCCCGATCTGGATGACGGCCAGGAACCGGCCCGGGTTGTCGACCAGGTGGCGAACGCGCCGCGCGCCGCGCGCCCCCTCATCGACCAGTTGCTCGACGCGACTGCGACGGACCGTGACGAGCGCGATCTCGGCCGCCACGAAGACGCCGTTGAGCAGGACGAGCAGAGCGATGACCGCCAGCTCGCCGATCGTGCCGCTCATCGGTCGGGCTCGCCGGCCGGCGAGCGTGGATGCGGCTCGCGGATCCGGGCCGGCACGCCGACCACCAGCTTGCCCGCCGGCACGTCGTGGGTGACGACCGCCCCGGCCCCGGTCTTCGCGCCGTCGCCGATGTCGGCCGGGGCGACGATCATCGTGTCGACACCAAGGAAGACCCGTTCGCCGATCCGGGTGCGGTGCTTGCGTCGACCATCGTAATTGGCGGTGATCGTCCCGGCGCCCACGTTCGTCCCGGCCCCGACCTCGGCGTCGCCCAGGTAGCTCATGTGGTGCTGGCGGACCTCGACCCCCAGGCGGCTGTTCTTGATCTCGGCGTAGTTGCCGATCTGGCTCCGGGCGCCAACGACCGAGCCCGGCCGGAGGTGGGCGAACGGGCCGACCGTCACCTCGTCGCCAACCTCGGACGATTCGATCACGCTCGACACGATCCGGCAGTCGCGGCCGATGAGCGCATCGACCAGGCGGCTGCCCGATCCGATCAGCGTCCCCGCCCCGACCCGGGTCCGGCCGCGCAGGACGACGTGCGGCTCGAGGGTGACGTCGCTGGCCAGCTCGACCGAGGCGTCGAGGTAGACGGTCGAGGGGTCCTCCATCGTCACCCCGGCCAGGAGATGGCCGGTGATCAGCTCCGCCCGCAGCTCGCCCTCCGCCTCGGCCAGCTGGAGCCGATCGTTGATCCCGAGCAGCCGGCCGTCATCCTCGACCACGATCGAGGTGACCGGCAGCCCGTCCTGGCGGGCGAGCCCGACCAGATCGGTCAGGTAGAGCTCGCCCGTGGCGGCCGAGGGCGTCACCGTCGGCAGGCGGCGGCGGAGCCAGTCGAGCTCGAACGCGTACAGGCCGGCGTTGATCTCGCCGATCTCGAGCTCGTCCTCGGTCGCGTCCCTGGCCTCGACGATCCGCTCGATCGAGCCATCCGGACCGCGGACGATCCGGCCGAGCGAACCGGGCTCGTCGGTTGCGACGCTGACCAGGGCGACCGGAGCCCCGACCGCCCGGCGCTGCTCGAGCAGCGCTCCGAGCAGCTCGGCCTCGAGGCGCGGCACGTCGCCGTTGAGGACGAGCAGTTCGGTCGCCTCGGCACGCAACTCCGGGAGCGCGGCCAGCGCCGCCCGGACGGCATCGCCCGTCCCGCGCGGTTCGTCCTGGAGCGCGAAGTCGGCGACCTCGGCGAAGACCTCGCGGATCTGGGCCGTGGCCGGGGAGTAGACCACGACCGGCCGGCCGCCGGTCGCGGCGAGCGCCGCGTCGAGCACGTAGGCCAGCATCGGCCGACCGCAGAGCGGGTGGAGCAGCTTCGGCAGCCGCGAGCGCATCCGGGTGCCGAGCCCGGCGGCAAGCACGACCGCGACCGTGGTCGACGGTCCTGGGTTCACGAACGGAGACGCCGGATGGCGCGACCGGGCGCGATCGGGACATTCCCGGCGCTGGCGCCGTCCGGCGTGTGAGGGACAGATGGCATTGCTTGGCTGCCCGCATCGTAGGGGCCGCCCGCAACGAGTGTCAAGGACGGCACCCGTCCCGGTGGCGGGTCTGCGACCGGATGTGGTGCTGGCTCAGATCCGGGCCCGCGACGGACCCTCCCCGAGGGCCGGACGGTGGGCGACCGCCTCGATCTCCACGCGTGCCCCCTTGGGCAGGGCCGCCACCGCGACGGTCGAGCGGCTCGGCGGCGGGTCGGGCATGTGGCGCGCGTAGACGGCGTTGACCGCCCCGAAGTCGGCGATGTCGACCAGGAAGATCGTCGTCTTGACCACGTCGGCCATCGTCAGCCCGGCCGCATCGAGGACCGCCTCGAGGTTGCGCAGGGCGCGCTCGGCCTGGGCCTCCACGCCCTCCGCGAGCGCCCCGGTCGTCGGCTCGAGACCGAGCTGACCCGAGCAGAAGACGAACCCATCGCTGCCGATCGCCTGGCTGTACGGGCCGATCGCCGCCGGGGCGCCGATCGTCGAGATCGCCTGTCGGGTCATCGCTCACTCCTTCCTGGTGACCGCGTCGTCGCGCGCCGCCATGACACCCGGGCCGGGAGCGAGTGTCGTTGGCTCGATCGTCGGATCGCCCGCCCCCAGCCGCGGCAGTCGTCCCGCCTCGAACGCCTCGCGCACGAGGTCCGCGGCGGCTGCGGCCCCGGCCAGTGAAGGATAGAGGACGAAGCAGGTCGGCCCGGAGCCGGACTGGCCGACCGGCCGCCCGAGCAGCCGGACGAGCGCCCGGCGGAAGGCCACCAGCTCGGGCACGAGGGCGAGGGTCGCGGGCAGCAGGTCGTTCGCAGCGGCCAGGACCGCGGCGCGCCGGAGGAGGTCGGCAGCGGTCAGGCCGGCCCGCAGCTCAGCGGCGAGGTGCTCCGAGCTGGCCCGCGCGGTGCCCGCACCGGGTGGCCGGATGCCGGCCGCCCAGGCGGCAAAGACATCGGCCGTGCGGACCGCGACCCCGGGCGTGATCAGCAGCACCCCGAGCGACTCGCCCCGCAGCGGCGGCAGGGGCGTCACCCGCTCGCCCCGGCCCTCGATCACGGCCAGGCCACGGGCCAGGAAGAACGGCACGTCGGAGCCGAGCTCCAGGGCGATCGCCAGCCGGACGGCCGGATCGAGCCCCGCGCCCCAGGCCTCGAGCGCGCCGTCGATGACGGCCGCGGCATCGCTGCTCCCGCCGCCCAGGCCGGCCGCGACGGGAATTCGCTTCTCGAGCCGAGCCGCGAGCGGGGGTGGCGGACCGGCCGGCCCGAGCCACGTTCGACGGACGGCCCGCCGGGTGGCCGCCAGGGCGCGCAGGACGAGGTTGTCCGCGACCGGGCCGGGGTCGCGACCGACGACATGGAGCGTGTCCTGCCCACCCGGGGCGGGCGCGAGGCTGAGCCGGTCGGCCAGCCCGAGCGGGACGGCAACCGAGTGGAGGGCGTGGTACCCGTCCGGTCGCGGCCCGACCACGGCCAGAGTCAGGTTCAGCTTGGCCGGGGCGAGCCGGACGATCGGTCCGAGGCGATCGAGCGGCTCACGCATCAGCCGGCTCGGGAGCGACGGGCGGACGCGCTCGGCCGCGCCGATCGGGCGGCAGCGGCCCAAGCGTCTCGTGGAGCCGGAGCCACTCCCCGACCGAGAGCGTCTGGGGTCGCCGATCGGGCTCGATCCCGGCCGCGACGAGGGCGCGGCCGACGACGCCGGGCTCGAGCCGCAGCTGGCGGGCGAGGACGTTGTGGAGCATCTTGCGCCGCTCGCGGAAGGCCGCCTGGACGAGCCGCCAGAGCTCGTCCTCGACCGCCGGCGCGAGCCGTCCCGGCGCATCGTCGGGCAGCGTCTCGAGGACGAGGATCGCCGACTCGACCGCCGGCTCCGGCTCGAAGGCCGCGGACGGGACGCGCCGGGCGATCCGGACCCGCGCGTGGTACTGGACGAAGACGCTCAGGTAGCTCATCGCGCCCGGCGGCGCCGCGATTCGTTCGGCGACCTCGCGCTGGACCATCAGGACCAGCCGCTCGGGGCGAGGCGGCTGGCCGAGCAGGCGGTGCAGGATCGGGCTCGTGATGTGGTAGGGCAGGTTGGCCACGACGTCGAAGGGCGGTGCCACGAGACCGGCGAGGTCGACCTCGAGCGCGTCGCCGACGACGAGGCGGAGGCCGCCGGGGGCGGCCGGGTCGGCCGCGGCCAGGGCGATCTCCGGTCCGAACGCCGTCCGCAACCGGGCCGCCAGGGCCCGGTCGAGCTCGATCGCGGTCACGCACGCCCCACAGGCGAGCAGGCCGCCGGTCAGGATTCCCAGCCCCGGCCCGATCTCGAGAATCCGCCGCCCCGGCTCGGGCGCGGCCTCGGCCAGGATCGCCTCGAGCACGTCGATATCGGCCAGGAAGTTCTGGGACAGGGCGTGGCGCGCCCGGAGGCCGGCCTCGCGCAGAGCCCGCCGGACGATGAGCGGATCGAGGCGAGGCGGGCTGGGCGGGCGCGTCCGAGAGCCCGGGCCGCCGCCGCCCGGTCCGCCGACCGGCCCACCCTCCGGTTCCGCGCCCCCTGGTCCACCGCTCACCCGATCATCCCCGGGTCGTGAGCGGGAGCGAGGGTCGAGCGTCCAGCTCATAGCCGGCGCGCTCTCCGGCCTCGAACCGACGCGCCCCGGCGGCGCCGATCATCGCCCCGTTGTCGGTGCACAGGCCCGGCCGGGGGACGACGAGCGGCAACCCGCGCGACTCGGCCTCCCCGGCCAGCCGCTCGCGGAGGACGCGGTTCGCCGCCACACCACCGCCCAGGACGATCGAACGAGCACCGCTCGCCACGGCGGCCCGGATCGTTTTCGTGACCAACACATCGACGACCGACTCCTGGAACCCGTGGGCCAGCTCGGCCGTGGCCGCCGCGGAGAGGCGGGCATCGGGATCGTCGGCCGGGAGGCCCTCGTCGGCCCGGGCCGCGGCGATGATCCGACGGGCCGCGGTCTTCAGCCCGCTGAAGCTGAAGTCGTACGAGTCCCCGAGCCAGGCGCGCGGGAAAACGACGTCGCGCCTGGTCGCGCCGGCGGCGGCGGCCATGATCGCCGGCCCCCCCGGATAGCCGAGGCCGAGCAGCCGGCCGACCTTGTCGAACGCCTCCCCCGCCGCGTCGTCGACCGTCTCGCCCAGGAGCCGGTAGGTCAGATGGTCCCGCATCTCGACGAGGAAGGTGTGGCCGCCCGAGACGATCAGCGCGACGAGTGGGAAGGCCGGCTCCGGCTTGTCGGGCTCGCCCGGATCGAGCAGCCAGGCGGCATAGAGATGGCCTTCGAGGTGGTTCACTCCAACCAGGGGCTTCTCGTGGACGTAGGCCAGCGCCTTGGCGAAGTTGATCCCCACCAGGAGCGAGCCGGCGAGTCCCGGTCCACGGGTGACCGCGATCGCGTCGACGTCATCCCAATGGACGCCGGCCGCCTCCCAGGCCTCGTCGAGCACGGGCACGATCCAGCGCAGGTGAGCCCGGGCGGCCACCTCGGGCACGATCCCCCCGGTCGGGGCGTGGAGCGCGACCTGGCTGGCCACGACGTTGGCCTGGATCCGCCGGCCACCACCGACGAGGGCAATCCCGGTCTCGTCACAGCTGCTCTCGATGGCCAGGACGAGCGGGCCGTTCACGGTCCACCCCCGGGCAGCGGCGTGGCGGCCAGCTCGGCCCGCAGCCGCTCGAGGCGAGCGGTCATGGCCGGGCTGTCGAGCGTCTCGGTGGTCATGATCAGGGCGTCCTCGTTGTCGTCGCTGTAATAGCGCGGCCGGACCCCGACCGGTCGGAAGCCGAATTTCTCGTACAGGCGCCGGGCCGGGATGTTCGACAGGCGGACCTCGAGGGTCGCCTCGCGGGCCTGACGACGCACGGCCAGCTCGAGCAGGGCGATCAGCAGTCGCTCGGCGATCCGGCGGCGGCGCCACGAGGGGTGGACCGCGAACGTCGTGATGTGCGCCTCATCGACCATCAGCCACATCCCGGCGTAGGCGACCACCCGCCCCTCGACCCGGACGACGAGGTAGGTCGCCAGCCGGTTCGACTCGAGCTCGGTCCGATAGGCATGCGGCGGCCACGGCGTCGTGAAGCTGAGCCGCTCGATCTCCTGAACGGCCGGGAGGTCGTCGAAGGTCATCGGCTCGATGGCGAATCTCAGCGGTGGTCGCGCGACCATGCCACCTCCCCGCCCTGCTCGCGGACCCCGCGCGGTAGGGTCACGTACTCCGGCACGACCCGGGCCAGGTCGTCGATCTCGCCGGCCGCCAGGCGCGCCGCGCCGAGCCGGATCAGAGCGCTGCCGAGCCCGGCCAGGGCAGCCCGGCCGAGCGAGCAGGCGGCCTCCGGTGCCCGCCCGTCGAGATCGACCGCCACGAGCGTCGTGCCGGCCGGCAGGTCGGGCTCGGCCCCCCCGGCGAGCAGGACCACGGATCCGT
The DNA here is from genome assembly GCA_021825385.1 of Chloroflexota bacterium. GTDB lineage: Bacteria > Chloroflexota > Limnocylindria > Limnocylindrales > CSP1-4 > JAKAHU01. The sequence goes on from JAKAHU010000122.1 coordinate 6,944, forward strand.
TGCGCACCAGAACCCGGTCGGAGGGACCGGCCGGCAGGAGGAGCGCGAGTGGCGGACGGGCCCCGGCCGTGACCGCCGCGGCCAGGAGTGCCTCCCCCGTCGGGACCCCGGCCAGCGGCCGCCCCAGGCCGTGGGCGAGACCCTTGGCCGTGGCCAGACCGACCCGCAGCCCGGTAAAGGCGCCCGGCCCGGTTCCGGCGACGATGGCCCGGAGCGCCGTCACGGACAGCGAGTGGCGAACGAGGAGCTCATCGATCCGGCGCAGCAGCTCCTCGCCGTGGCGGTGGCCGGCCGGCCAGGCCCGCTCATCGACCAACCGGCCGGCCCCGTCGCCGAGCGCGACGAGGGCGGTCGAGGTGGCCGTGTCGAGGGCCAGGATCCAGCCGCCGGCGGGCGCGAGGGTGGCTGCCATGCTCAGGCCGCCTCGAGGTAGCGCCGGTAGGACGCGCTCGTCGCCCGCAGGGTGATCGTCCGCGGTGCATCGCCGGTGCCGTCGATGATCACCTCGAGACGCGCCCGGGGGAGGACGCCACCGAGCCGATCGGCCCACTCGATCAGGGTCACGCCCTCGCCCTGGCGCTCGTCGAGCAGTCCGCCGGCGAGCGCCTCGGCGGCATCGGCGAGCCGGTACAGATCGAGGTGGAAGAGGGGCAGCCGGCCCTCGTACTCGGCCATCAGGATGAAGCTCGGTGAGTTGATCGTCCCGACGACACCGAGCCCGGCTCCGAATCCCTTGGCGAAGACGGTCTTGCCGGCTCCCAGGTCTCCAACCAGCAGGATCACGTCACCGGGCCGGGCAACGGCCGCCAGGCGGGCCGCAAGGTCGCGGGTCGCCGCCGGATCGGTCGTGACGATGCGCCGCTCGAGGTCGGCCGTGGTTGCCATGGAGCGAGGGTACCCGAACCCACGGGGCCGCGTCCCGAAGGCCGCGCCGGCGGCGCGGTCCGTCAGGCGAAGCGCTCGAGGTCGGCCAGGGGCACGACCAGCGGCCGCGCCTCACCAGCCTCGACCAGACCGGCCTCGAGATGGACCCCGGCCGCGAACCGGCGCCGTCCGGCCAGGCCAAGCCAGCGCCCCTCCCGGCCGGCGGCCGGCCCGTACCGGACGCGCACCAGGTCGATCGGCGGGGGCGGTGGCGGCACGGCCGGCGGATCGAACAGGAGCGCCGGCGGGTCGCCGATGATCGCCACCTCCCGCCCGGCCAGGGCAAGCAGGAGGGCGATCGCGGGCGATGCGATCGGCTGGCGAAGATGGCCTTCGAGGACGAGGACGGCAAACGGTGCCGGGGGGTGAAAACTCGCCCGCTGGCGGGCCTCGGAGGCGGCGAACTCGCGCAGGTCGCGACTCGAGACGGCCGCGACCACGACACCTCGGATGCCCATCGCCCGGGCCCGGGTCAGGGTCTCGGCATCGACCCGCGACCCGGCCACCACGATCGCCCCGGCCAGACCGACATCGAGGGCTCCGCGCGACAGCTCGCCCTCGGCGTCGGCGAGGACCTCGAGCCGGCCGCGGGCCGGTCCACCGGTCACGATCGTCCCGATCAGGGCGGCGGCCGCCGTGGCCAGGCTGATCCCGGACCCAGGGCGCACGGCACGCACGATCCCGGCTGCCGGCGCCTCGAGCAGCCCGTCCCGCTCACCGCCCACGACCTGCCAGGTGTCGGTCGCCCGGAACAGGAGCTCGCCCTCGTCAACCGCGCTTCGCGAGCGCCGGACGCCGCGCCGGCGACCGCCGTCGAGCCACCAGTCGCCGGGCGTCGCGCTCGGTCCGACGGCCCCGGCCGGGACCGCGGCGACACGGCCGCGCCGGACCCGCTCGGCCAGCGGCGCTCCGGCCAGAACACTCTCGCCGGCGGCGACGAGCGGGCGGTCACCCGGGGTGAGAGCCAACCATGCCACCGGCGTGCCCAGGACGAGCGTCCGGGGCGCGACGAGCTCCAGGCCCGGCGCTGGTGCGGCGACACCGCGCTGACGGGTCGTCATCGCTCCAGCCCCGGCCAGAACGCGCCCTGCCAGGCCGCCAGCAGCTGACGTCGCCGCTCCGAGCGCTCCGGGAACCGGAGCGGGACGTCACGGAGGTCGACGACCAGGCCGCCCAGGCCGCCGCTCACCTCGACCTCGAACCGACGGCCACGGGCTCCGATCACGACCGGGTCGCGGAAGCGGAGCTCGGCGATCGCGCTCCGGCCGGGCGGCAGGTCGACGAGCTGGAGTCCACCGGCCACGAGGTCGAGCTCGCTCTGTTCGCCCCCGGCCCGCACGAACGCTCGCCCGGCGGGGTTGCGTCCGGCGCGGACCTCGCCGGCGATGACGACGCTGCCCAGCGGCACGAGGAGATCGTCAACCAGATCGGCGAGCATCCGCTGTCGCTCCGCCTCGTCGGCGATCGTGCCCAGCGGGCCGAGCAGCCGGGCGTGGTCATAGGCGTACTGGCTGACGCCCGGCCGGCGGACGAGATCGGCCAGGGCGAGCGCAACGACCGGGCCCGGGCAGACCGCCCAGGCGCCGCCGGCCGCGACGACCAGGTCCGGGCTGGCGAGCGGCTCGAGATCCGGGGTCGCGGCCAGCAGCCGGCCCACCGCGGCCCGGGCGGCAGCAACTCGGAGCAGGGCGCCATCCCCGGCCACATCACCCCACCCCGACCGCCGCAGGTCGCGCAGCCGGTCGCGGAGCCGGTGGCGATCCACCGCGATCGTCGACCAGGCGCTGATCTCGTCGAGGATCCGGTCGTCCGGGTGCTCGGGCAGAAGGGTCGCCGAGGCGACGACCGCCGCGCGAACGGCCGCCCGGGAGGGGTCGACGCGCCCCTGGTCACCGCGGGCGACCCCGGTGCCGGAATCGTCGCCCGGCCGGGCGACGGCCCGCAGGCCGGCCTGGGCGCCAATCTCGATCGTCTCGAGCCGTCGATCGAGCACCCGGGCGAGCGAGGCCGTCGCCCGAACGACGCCCGCTCGGGCATCATCGTCCCGCGTCCGCAGGCGCTCGAGCAGCAGGCGCAACGGTTCTCCGGCCGGCTCGCCGGCATCGAGCGCCGGACCGAGGACGATCGAGCCGGCGTTCGGATCAGCCTGGCCGGGCCGCGGCTCGAAGAGCGAGGCGTGGGCCGCGCTGGCCCCGGCCAGGATGATGTCGAGCTCGGGATGCCGACCACCGGCCGCCGCGACGAGCCGGGCCAGGTCGGTCAGGCTGCGCCGCTCCCGCCCGGACGGCCGCTCGTCGGACCCGACCAGCACGGCGACGAGATCGCGCTCGAGGAGCAGTCCGGTCAGGGTGGCCGCGTCGGCGGTCTCGGCCGCCAGACCCGATGCCCGCCAGCCGGCCCGATCGGCAAGGGCCAGGAGCGGTCCGAGCTGTCGCGCCCCAGCGGTCACGACCGCCAGCCGTGGCGCCGGCCTGGTCCTCGCGACGAGGCGGGGCAGGGTCTCCTCGTCGGCGGCGGCCTCGGCCTCCGGGAGGCGGAGCAGC
>JAKAHU010000123.1 GCA_021825385.1 Chloroflexota bacterium
ACGTCGACATCATCGTGGCCATGGAGCTCGCCTACACCAAGGGCGTCGTGCCCGCCCGCTGCCTGATCGATACGACGGCACCGGTGCTCGTGTGGAACGCCCAGAACATCAGCCGACTCGGCGAACAGGACGGTTTCGACGTCGTCATGCTCAACTCCGGGATGGCCGGCATACCAGAGCTCACCGCGGTCCTGCTGCGGACCGGACGTGAGTTCTCGATGGTCACCTCCCGCCTCGACGACCCGGAGGGCCGCCGCAAGGTTCGCGACATCATCACCGCGGCGGCGGTCCGTCGGCGCCTGCGGACGGCGCGGGTCGCCCTGGTCGGCCATCCGTTCGAAGGGATGACCGACCTGATGTTTGACGGCCTCTCGCTGCGCCAGGAGGTCGGGCCGGTGGTCTGGCCGCTCGAGCCGGAGAAGATCGCCGTCCGGTTCGGCGAGATCGCCCAGGCGGAGGTCGAGGCGATGGTCGCCGCCGAGCGCGCCCGCTACTTGGTCGAGATGGAGCCGGCCCTCTTCGAGCGCTCGGTCCGCCTGGCCCTGGCGATCGAGTCGGTCGTCAAGGAACATGGGTTCGATGCCTTCACCGCCTTCGACCAGGTCTGGCTGACCGATCCCCGGGTCGGGATCATCCCCTCGTATGGAACCGGACGCCTGTGCGAGCTTGGCATCCCGGCCGCACCGGAGGGCGACGTCAACTGCGCCGTCGCCCAGCTCGTCCTCCAGGAGCTTGCCGGCCAGGCGACGACGGTCGAGAACTACGTCATCGACTTCGACAACAACGCCGTCATGTTCTCCCACGACGGCCATGGCAACCCGGCCCTGGCCACGCCGGGCGAGGCCAAGGTGAAGCACTCGATCTACTACCAGGGCGTCCACGGCTTCGGGGCCGGGTTCGAGTTCGCCTACCGGCCTGGGCCGGTGACGAACCTCGCTCTCGTCACGGTGGGTGAGAATCAGTGGCGGTTCGTCATCTCGGAGGGCGAGTTCCTGCCCTTCTCACCCCGCCCGATCTCTGCGCCCCAGACGCTCTTCCGCCACGACTCCCTGCCGATCGACGAGTGGTGCAACGAGTGGTGCCAGGCGGGCGCGCCGCACCACATGGCCGCCGCCCAAGGCCGCTGGACCGACCAGTTGGTCCACCTAGCGCAGATGCTCGGGATCGAAGCGGTCGTCGTCTGAGGATGACCAGCCGGCGCTCCGACCCGATCGCCACGGCGGCGGCCACGACCACCCCCGGAGGTCCGGCCGCGTTGCCGGACACGATGCTCGCTGCCGTCCTCTACGGCCGCGCGGATCTGCGGCTCGAGGAGCGGCCCCGCCCGACGGCCGGACCCGGCGAGGTCGTCCTGCGGGTGCGCCGCTGTGGCATCTGCGGGTCCGATGTGCGCACTTACGCGCGCGGCCCGTCAGCGCGCTACGCGCTGCCCGTGGTGCTCGGCCACGAGTTCGTGGGTCAAGTCGTCGAGCTCGGGCCTGGGGTCGAGGGCGTCCCGCTCGGGGCGCGCGCCACGGCGGCCCCGGCGATCCCGTGCGGAAGGTGCGCGGCCTGCCGGCGTGGCGAGGACAACCTGTGCCAGAACCTGCTCGACTTCGGGATCAACATCGACGGCGGGCTGGCCGAGTACGTCCGGATCCCGGCCCGATCGATCCGGGCGGGGGCCCTCGTGGTCCTCCCGGACCAGCTGTCCGACGCCGCTGCGATCCTCGGCGAGCCGATCGGCTGCTGCCTGCGTGGCCTGCGCCGGGGAGCGGTCCGGGCCGGGTCGACGGTGGTCGTCATCGGTGACGGCCCGATCGGGCTGACCCATGCCATCCTCGCCCAGGAGATGGGCGCGCGCCGCGTCCTGTGCGTCGGGCACAACCCCGCCCGACTGGAGACGATCGCCAGGGCGGGCGCGGCGACACTTGCCGTGGAGGCGACGAGCGACCCGGCTGGGGCGATCCTGGCCGTCCTCGGACAGCAGCCGGACACCGTCGTCGCAGCCGTTCCCGACCCGCGCGCGCTCGAAACCGCCGTCCGACTCATCCGCGATGGCGGGTCGGTCGTCGCCTTCGGCGGTCTCGCCGGCGATCCGTCGATCACGATCGACGGCAACCGCCTGCACTACGGCGAATGGACGCTGCTCGGCAGCTTCAACTGTACGACCGCCGAGTTCCGCGAGGCGATCGATCTCGCCGGTCGCCTCGACGTCGGCCTGTTCGAGGCGACGCTCTACCCACTCACCAGGATCAGCGACGCCTTCGAGGCCGCCCGGACGCGGGCGACGCTCAAGGCGGTCGTCAGCATGGAGCCGACAGCATGACCGCCCCGCTCTCCCCCGCACTCGCCCCGTACCAGACCGCCACGGCCGAGGAGCTCGCCGCCGGGCGCCGTGCCCTGATGGGCGGCGGTGTTGCCGGCCAGGCGGCGTTCATCGTTGACCACGGCGCGGGGGCGGTCGTCGTCGACACCGAGGGCCGCGAGTACATCGACTGCACCTCCCAGGCCTGGTCGCTCGGCATCGGCTATGCCCACCCGAAGGTCGCCGCGGCGGTCGCCGAGCAGGTCCACCGCTACACGCACATCCGGACCGGCTTCGAGACGATCCCCAAGCTCCTCCTCGCTCGGCGACTCGCGGCCCTCGCACCGGGCGATCTGAACCGGGTCGCGTTCACGCTGTCCGGTTCCGATGCGATCGAGGGCGCGATGAAGCTCGCGATGCGAAACCGGTCGGGCGCCTCGACATTTCTCAGTCTCTGGGAGGGCTACCACGGGCGGACGTTCGGCACCATGGCCGTCAGCTGGCCCCACCCGGACAACATCTTTGGCCGCTGGATGGGCCCGGTCCTGCGCGTCCCGGCCCCGTACACCTACCGCTGCCCATTCGGCGACGGGATGACCAGCGAGGAATGCGTCGAGGCGTGTGTTCAGTTCACCCGCCAGGCGATCCTCCATGCGGTCGACGGCCCGATCGCCGCCCTGATCATGGAGCCGTTCCAGGGCAACGGCGGCATGATCGAGTTCCCGTCCTCGTACCACCGGAAGATGCGCGATCTGTGCGACGAGTTCGGGCTGATCCTCATCTGGGACGAGATCCAGACCGGGTTCGGGCGGATGGGAGCGATGTTCGCCGCCGACCTGTACGGAGTCGTGCCCGACATCATGGTCATCGGCAAGGGCCTGGGCGGGGGCTTTCCGATCTCGGCGATCCTCGTCTCAGACCGGCTGACGGGTTTCAGGCCCGGCGACCACTCGTTCACCCACGCCCATTTCCCGCCCTCGATGGTGGCGGCCCTGGCCACGATCGACGCGATCGAGGAGGAGGGGCTGATCGAGAAGTGCCGCACCATGGGCGACTACTTCACCAGCCGGCTGCGCTCGATGCAGGAGCGCCACCGGTTGATCGGTGACGTCCGGGGGCCCGGCCTGATGATCGCGCTCGAGCTCGTCCGCGATCGGATCAGCAAGGAGCCGGCCCGACGCGAAGCGGCCTGGGTCGTCCACGAGGGGATGAGGCGCGGAGTCATCTTCGGCGAATCGAAGTACCTCGGCCTGGGCAACGTGGTCAAGATCAAGCCGCCGTTCGTGATCACGACCGCCCAGGCGGACCGCGTCCTGGCCGTCCTCGACGAGCTGCTCACGGAGCTCGAGGCGCACGGACTGCCCGACTGAGGGTATCGTTGGGGTGCCGTGACCGACACCGAGAGCCCCCTGGCGCTGACCTTCCTGGTCGACTACGACGGCACGATCTGCCTGAGCCAGGTCACCGACGTGCTGATGGAGGTCCACGTCGACCACGACGCCTGGCAGGCGCTCGACGAGCGCTATCTGCGCGGCGAGATCGGCTCGCGCGAGGAGCTGACCCAGCTCGTCGCCTGGCTCCCGCCGGAGCGCGAACCGGTCCTGGCGACCGCAGCCGCCCAGCCTCACGACACGACGTTCGTCGGCTTCGTCGCGCTCGCCCGCGAGGTCGGGGTCGAGATCGAGATCGTGAGCGACGGCTACGGCTTCTACGTCGAGCCGGCGCTCCGGGCGATGGGCGTGACGGGTCTCCCGATCGCCACCGCCGATACGAGCTGGGAGTCCGGACGCCCGGAGATCACGTTCCCGTACGGCCACCCGGAGTGCTTCGTGTGCGGGACGTGCAAGCGCGAGCGGGTCCGCCACCACCAGGCCCGGGGGCGGCACGTCGTCCTCGTCGGCGACGGTACCAGTGACCGGTTCGCGGCCGCCCATGCCGACACGATCTTCGCCAAGCCACCCCTGACCGACTGGTGCGACGCGGCGGGCTGGCCGTACATCCGCTGGACGACCTTCGACGACGTCTCGACCTGGCTCCGGGCGGTGATCGACGAGCCCTCTCGCCTGCGGCCGGTCGGGCCGCGCCCGTTCATCTGCGGGCCGGAGGTCTGGGGACCGGGCCGGTTCCGTCCGCCCGGATTCGAAGCGCCGGTCACCGGCTCTGCGCTGGCCCGGCCGACCGTCGAGGAGGTAGCCGATGCCTGACGAGAACGACTCCACGGTCACGATCGAGCTCAGCCCCGAGCAGCTCGGGCTCGTCATCGCCGCCCTCCGACTTCTTCTCGCTTCGGAGGAAGATGTCGACGAGATCCGCCAGATCAAGGCGCTCCTGGCCAAGCTCCCGGCGCCGGCGGGTTGACGTTCGGGCGACGAGCAGGCCGACGGGACGCCCGGGCGACCACCCGGGTCAGGACAGCCGACGAGGACGCGTCCCCTCGCGCCGGGCCAGGAGGATCCCCAGGACGATCACGAGGCCGCCCGCGACCTGACCGGGGTGGATCGTCTCGCCCAGGAAGATCGCGGCCAGGATCACCGCCAGGGCGGGCGGCAGGAACTGGAGGTTCGTGATCCGGGTCGGTCCGAGGAGTCGGATCCCCTCGAACACCACGACGTTGCCCAGCGCGCCGGCCAGGAGCGCGGAGTAGGCGATCGCCAGGCCGCCCGCCGGCGTGACGAGCGACAGGTCCGCCTGGGCAAGCTGCCAGAGCCCGAGCGGCGCCATCACCGCGGTCCCGGACAGGATCGTCCAGGCGCTCGTGCGCAGAGGCGAGTGGCGGCGCAGGACCGGTGCCCCGAAGCTGACGTAGCAGGCCCAGCAGAGCGCGGCGACGAGCGTCATCAGGTCGCCGGCGAGGTGGTCGCCGAGGCTGAACCCGGCGCCGGCGCCGATGACCAGCCCGAGGCCGACGAACGAGACGAGGGCGCCCACCGCCTTTGCCCGGCTGAACGTGTCGGAACCGATCGCGACCGCAACGAGCATCGTCAGGATCGGCGTCGAGCCGATGATCAGGGCCGAGTTGCCCGCGGTCGAGTGCAGGAGGGCGGTCGACCAGAGCACCTGGTAGAGGCCGAATCCGACCGCCCCGAGGACGGCGACCGGCAGGAGATCGCGTCGCGGCAGGCCGACGCTGCCCTCTCGCCAGCGGCAGAAAACGATCAGGAGAAGGCCGGCGATCAGGAAGCGGACCGAGGCGTATCCAACCGGGGGCAGTTCCCTCAGGGCGGCCTTGACGACGACGAAGTTACCCGCCCAGATCGCCATCACGCCCACGGCGGCGAACTCGGCCAGTCGCAGCTCTCGGGGGCTCGCCTTCGGCAGAGGGTGGACGCGCCGGCCGGCTGGTCGGACGGCTGGCGCCTGGACGGGCGGCGCCGGCTGGTCCCTGGACCCGGACATCAGGACGCCCGCCAGGCCGATGGCGGGCGTCCGACGAGCCAGGAGATCGGACCGGGCAGACGGCTCCGGGCCACCGTTCTCCGCCTTCGAGGATCTCTGACTCAGGCGCCTTCCTGGTCCAGCTCGAGCGCCTCCTCGTCGGACTCCTCGGTCAGTTTCAGCCACACGAACAGACCGGCCAGGACGACGAGCGGGATGATGATCAGCGCCGCGAGCGTGATCCCGAGCGCCACGGCGACCGTCTTGAGAGCGTTCATCTCTGCTACCTCCAGCGGAACGCCCGCACGAGCGTTCGCATCATCTGTTCGCGGGCCGCGACAGCGTTGTGGCCAGCGGTCCTGACCTGGACCCGATCCCCGTCGCCGGCGAGTCAGGCGCCGGGGACCGCGCGCGCCGGGTCGTCCCCGCCCCGAGAGGCCGCACCGGCGGCGATCATCGCCTCGATGTCCTCCCGGGTGAACTCGGCCAGGACGTGTCGGCTGCCGATCTGACCTGACATCAGGAGCCGGACGACGTATGCCCCGTCCTGCTCGAAGAAGAAGACGTCACGCGGCTTCTGCTCGTCCATGTACCGACCAAGGACCCGGAATGCCTTTTCGTACTGGCCGGCCGATGCCCAGTCGGCCGGTCGGCCGCTCCCTCGGCGCGCGACCGCCTCCTCCATGAAGCGGGCGATGTCCTCGTCGAGGAACGTCAGCGTTTCCTTCACCTGCTGGCCCATCGACTCGCCCCAGGAGCTCCCGCCGCCGGCCGAAACGACCAGCCCCTGGACGACGAACCCGTCCGGGACCTCGACGAGGAGGACCTCCCGCATCCCGCGCTGATCGAGGAAGGCACCGATCGAGCGGAACGCCTCTTCGAAGTCCTGGCGGGGACTCCCCTCGTAGATCCGCATCTGGCCTCCTCGTGCCGGCGTGGCAGCAGCAGCCGTGACGGCCGGTGCGCGTCGAGTGTACCGGCGGCCCTGACCCCCGGCAAGGCTCCGCGATCCGCCTGGCGCACCGCCTCAGCGGTGCTCGGGCACCGAAGGAATGCGCCCGTGGCTACGGTTCTGCCACGGGCGACCGGACCGAGGTCCTGCGCCGGCGGGGGTCCCCGGCGAGGAGCCGCTCTGGGGTGACCCACGTCCGGAGCTCCTGCCGGCGGTGCGGCGCGTCCGGAGCTCCCGCGCGCGGTCCGCGCGTCCGGAGCTCCCGCGCGGTCCGAACCCTCGCCAATGTCCGGGCCCGGAGCATCATCCGACTCGGATGGCGCGCGGTTGCCGATCCGGGGCCGGCTGAGGCCCGGCGCACCCAGCTGACTCTCGTCAATGCCCTCCCACCGAGCGATGACGAGGCTCGGGGGCCGGGTCCGGGACGTTCGAGCTGCCGGGCCGGGTCGGGCCTCCGCGTAGTGCTCGCCAGCGGAACATTGGCGAGGAAACCGGCCTGGTGGGTGCCGACGAGCCCAGCGCCGGCGAGCCGCTCCGCCGGCCGGCCCAGCGCCGGCGAGCCGCTCCGTCGGCCGGCCCTCACTCCCGGCCAGGACCGCGACCGGCTCACGCTCGGCGCGGGATCCGCCCTGCCTGGCCACCAGCAACCGGCGGACGGCTCGCCGGTCCGCCCTCGTGACGACATGCCTGGTGTCAGGTCACTTGACATGACACCAGCGCCGTCTGTAGCCTTTCGCTCATGCCCCCTGCACGCACCGGTGACCCGGCGGAGATGACGCCGCTCCGGACCACCGACCCTGCCGCCGACACTCCCGCCCGGCGGCAGGCACTGCTCGACCTCCTGGCCGCCGAGGGCGGCCCGGTGACCGGCGATGCCCTTGCCGAGCGGTTCGGGGTGAGCCGCCAGGCGATCGTCCACGATGTCGCGATCCTGCGCGCGGCCGGCGAACCGATCGTGGCGACGATACGGGGCTACCTGCTCGCACCGGCGGCCGGTCGACTTCCCCATCGCGCCGTGGTCGCCGTCCGTCATCGGCCCGATGCGGCCGAGGACGAGCTGCTGGCCCTGGTCGACCTCGGGGTCAGGGTGATCGACGTCACCGTCGAGCACCCGCTCTACGGGGAGCTGCGGGGCGAGCTCCACCTCGCCTCGCCGGCCGACGTCCGGGCCTGGGTCCAGGCGACCCGCCGGTCCGGGGTGCATCTCCTCTCCGAGCTGACCGAGGGCGTCCATCTCCACACTCTCGAAGCCCCGAGCGAGGAACTGCTCGGGCGGGCCCGGACCGTCCTCGCCGAGCGCGGCTACCTGCTCGTCGACGGCGGGGGCGCCCGATGACCGGCGGGACGCTCGAGCGACCGGAACGCGCCGGCTCACTCGGGCTGATCGGTCACGAGTACGCTGCCCTCGACGCGGTCCCCGCCTCGGCCCGTAGCTTCGGGCTGGCCGACCAGGCCGCGTTCTGGTTCGCGGCGACCTGCCTGCCGGCGGCCTGGTTCTACGGCGCACTCATGGCCGGCGCGACCGGCCTGCCCGGCGCACTCTTCCTGATCCTCGTCGTCAGCCCGCTCTCACTCGTCCCGTGGGCGTTCCTCGGCTGGATCGCGGCGAAGACCGGAGCCTGCTCGACCGCCCTCGTTCGGCCCGCCTTCGGGCTCCGCGGCTCGGCCGTCCCGTCCGTCCTCTACCTCGTCTTCGGGCTCGGCTGGGCGGCGGTCAACGTCTTCCTGGGCGCGATCGGGCTCTCGTTCGTCTTCGCCGGCTGGCTCGGGACCCCGGCCTTCCTGGCACCCGGCTACGAGCCGCCGATGGTGCTGAGCATCGTCGCCGTGGCGGTCCTCCAGGGGATCGTCGCGGTTGCCGGGCACCGGGTCCTGCGGCTCGTCCAATGGGCCGCCACGCTCGCGCTGCTGGGGCTCGGCGCGATCCAGCTCTGGCTCGTGCTCACCCACTGGGATCCCGCGACGCTCTTCGCCTGGCGCCCGCCGGCCGAGGGCCTGACGACCTCGATCGGCCCGTTCACGTACACGATCACGATCGCCCTGCTGGTCGATCTGCTGATCGCCTACAACTGGACCTGGGAGTTCATCGGCGACTTCAGCCGCTTCGCCCGCTCGCCGGCCGCCGGAGCGGCGGGCCCGTTTCTGGGCGCGAACTCGGCCCAGACGTGGTGGTTCACGGTCGGTGCCCTGGGCGTCGTCTACCTCGCCACGACGACGGGCGGGTTCCGGCCCGAAGCGTCCGATCCCTCGTCGCTCACGGTGTCGCTCGGCCTGGGCTGGGTGGCGGCCTCGATCATCATCGCCGCGACCGTGGCCACGAACGCCGGCAACCTCTACGCCTCGGCGCTGGCGATCACGAACCTCGCCCCGCGGATCCGACTCGGCGTCCGCCCGCTGATCGCCCTCGCCTCGGCGGTCGTCGTCCCGCTGGCGCTCGTCCCGCTCGTCGCGACCGGGTTCCAGGCGACGTACATCTTCTGGCTCGACGTCCTGGGCGCGATCGTCGTGCCCCTCTGGGTGATCGTCCTGGTCGACTTCTTCTGGGTCCGGCGCGGCCGCTACGAGCCCGACCTCTTCCGGCCCGAGGGTGGCGCTTACTGGTACCGGCAGGGCGTGAACTGGCGAGCGATCGGCTGCCTGACCGGCGGCACCGCCCTCTACTGGCTGCTCGCCTACGGGTTCTCCGAGGTCCGCGAGGTCGTCCCCGTGGCGCTGCCGGTTGGGCTCGGGGTGGCCCTGGTCTATGGCCTGCTGATGCGCTCGCAGCGGTCGGGGCCGGCGACCCTTCCCGACCGGCCGACGACAAGGGTCGTGAACGAGGGCTGATCTTGTGCCCGGCCAGGCGATCCCGTAGCATAGGCGTGCCACATCGAATAGCGACAGAGGTAGCCTCGCCCGACGATCGGGATGAGGCTCAAACGGGGAAGCCGGTGCGAAGCCGGCGCTGTCCCGCAACTGTATCCATCCGGAACGGATGGGAGCCAGGTCGCCGGCCTCTGTCGGACCAAGCTGCAGCCTTCGAGAGAAAGGCGTAGGCATGTTCGGCTGTTGAGCCGAACCACCCTCGTCCACTCCGATGGGCGGGGGCCTTTTCTTGCCCGGCCCGGTCCTCTTCGGCGGTTGCAGCCCAACAGCCAGTTACCCGAGGAGGTATCCATGCGCTCCGGCGTCCGCCTGCTGCTCCTGGTCCTTGCCCTGCTCGTCGGCGCCTGCGCGAATGCAGCCCCGGCCAGCCCGTCCCTGGCGCCAACGGCGACCGTGCCGCCGAGCGCAACACCCTCGGCGGTGCCCGCCGCCACTCCACTCACGATCCAGGACGATGCCGGTCGGTCGGTCACCTTCACGGCGCCACCGAAGCGAATCGTCAGCGCGGCCCCCAGCGCGACCGAGCTCGCCTTCGCGCTCGGCCTGGGCGATGAGGTCGTGGCGGTCGACAAGTACTCGAACTACCCGCCCGAGGCGCGGTCGAAGACCTCGATCGGCAGCTACATCGATCCCGACCTGGAGTCGATCGTCGGGGCGAACCCCGACCTCGTGCTCGTCACCGACGTCCACCTCGCGAAGCTCGTCCCAGCACTCGAGGCCCGCCAGATCCCGACCGTGGTCCTGAGCGCGCGGAGCATCGAGGGCGTCTACGTGGACCTGGAGCTCCTCGGCCGGATCAGCGGCCGGACCGAGCAGGGTCAGGCGCTCGTCGACCAGCTCCGCG
>JAKAHU010000124.1 GCA_021825385.1 Chloroflexota bacterium
CTTCGACGGACTGGGCGGCTTCGCCGATGGACGGGTCCCGAGCCAGCGCGACCTCTCGCTCGCCGTCGGCTATGCGGGGCTCGACCCGATGCGCATCCGACGCTGGCCGACGGAGACCGAGATGACGGAGCTGTTCCGCGAGGTCAACGTGGCCGCCGGCGAGTACCTGGCCGCGACGGCCGGCAGCCTGACGCTGGGCGAGATGGTGACCATGCTCGGCCGGCGGGCGGATGGACTGACCGAGCTGTGGAACGCCTGGGGCCAGGTCCGCCCGCTGCTGCTGGCCACCGACTGACCGACCGGCGACCGCCCATCCGGCCCCGACCGACCGACAGGCGACGACCGGCTACTCTCCGGTCGGTCCCTCGTCCTCGTCCTCGTCGATGACGACGAGACGAAGCGCCTCGGCCGCGGCGATCCCGAGCGGCGCACCCTCCTCGGCCGCCCAGCGGCGAATCCGCTCAGCCAGCCGGACCGGATCGTGGATCTGGCTGGCGTGGGCGAGCAGCGCGGCAATCTTGCGCTCGAGCGTCGCGCCGACGTCCACCCGGACGTCCGGCTCGTTCGGCCAGAAGAGGTAAAGCCGGCGCACCCGATGCGGCGCGAACCCGCTCCGCATCAGCCCCGGAAAAGCCATCGGGTTGCGTGCGGCGGGGAAGACGGCATCGACGGCGGCCATCCCGGCCGCTCGGTGGTCGGTGTGGTTCACCCCCCCGCCCCGGTAGAAGAGGACCCCCGGATCGTGGGTCAGGACCGCGTCGGGCCGGAACGCCCGGATCTCGCGGACGAGCATCTCACGCAGGGCAAGCTCGTTGGCCAGCGCTCCGTCGGGCTGATGGAGGAAGCTGACCCCGGCATAACCGATGATCTCGGCCGCCCGGCGCTGCTCGGCCTCGCGGGTTGCGGCCAGCACGAGCGGATCGAGCTCCGGGTCCTCGCCACCCTGGTCACCACTCGTGCAGCAGACGAGCCAGCCAACCGACCCCTGGTCGATCCAGCGGGCCGCGGTCGCGGCCGGCCCGAACTCGGCGTCGTCGGGGTGGGCGGTGATCACCATGAACCGGGCCGGACGCCAAACGTGGGGCGCCGGACGGTCGCCCGTCGCCGGCTGCTCGATCACCTGATCGTCTGCCATCGCTCGTCCGCGCCGACCTCCACGATCCCTATCGAGGTTGCCCTTCACGCCGCACTATCAGTTGATAGAATGGTGTCGAGGCTTCGCTCGTCTCCCCCCACGAGCGAAGCCTCGTTCGCTGCCCACCTCAGCCTCGCCGCTTCGCTTGCTCCTCGACCAGGGCGGCCAGGACCTCGGCGGCGTGGCCGTCGGCGGTGACCTTCGGCCAGGCCCGGGCGATCCGCCCCTCCGGGTCGACGAGAAAGCTCGAACGCTGGACGCCCATCGACTCACGCCCGTACTGCTTCTTCAGCACCCACGCCCCGTAGCGCTCGGCGACCGCGTGGTCCACGTCGCACAGGAGCACGAACGGCAGGTCGAACTTGGCCCGGAAGCGGGCGTGGCTGGGCGCGTCGTCGGGGCTGATTCCCCAGACCTCGGCGCCCCGGTCGAGGATCGCCCGGTAGGTGTCGCGGAACTGGCAGGCCTCGGTCGTGCAGCCGGGCGTGTCGTCCCGGGGGTAGAAGTAGACCACGGTCCACTGGCCACGCCGGTCGGCCAGCCGGTGGATCGTGCCGTGATCGTCGGGCAGGGCGAACTTGGGGGCCGGGTCGCCCGGAGCGGGCGTGCTCATGGGACGAGGGTAGCAGGCGACTCGACAACGAGCAGGATCCCTCGCCCCAGGGTGACCGCCGCGTCGGGCCGGAGGCGAACGTTCGACAGGCCCCGGGCCGGGCCGGCCAGCAGCGTCCCGCCGGCGAGCGGGTAGCGCAGTCCCTCGGTCGTCACCCCCTGGGCGTCGATCCCGAACGGGAGGAGTGAAACGAGGTCCCCAACCCGCCCGGGCAGCTCGCGCCGAACCGACCGCCCGGCATCGTCCGGTGCCCGGAGCACCGTCAGCCGGGTGGTCGCGTCGAGCAGCTCGGCCTCGCGCTCGCCGAGCTCAGGCAGCAGGAGCAGGCCGATGTTGGCCAGGGTGTGATCGAGGCGCCGCCCCCCGAACGCGCCAACGATCGTCAGCCGGCGGGCACCGCGGGCGAGGGCGGCCCGGACGGCAAGCTCCGTGTCCGATTCGTCCTTGTCGATCGGCGCCTGCTCGACGGTGATCCCCGCCCCGCGAAGCCGGGCCAGGTGGTCCGCGTCGAGCGAGTCCATGTCCCCGACGACGAGGTCGATCGACAGCCCCAGACGCTCGGCTCCGACGGCCCCACCGTCCGCGGCCACGACGAGCCCAATCGCATCCGACCAACCGGGCCAGGCCGCGTCGAGACCGTCGCGCCCGGGAATGTCCCCGTCGGCGACGATCAGCGCCTTCACCGGCTCCACCGCGAGGGCCGAGCCCGACGCCGGCCCGGCAGCGGAGACCGCGCCCGCGAGATCCTGTTCACCGGATCGATCCTACCGCGCCATCGGCCCCGGAGTGCGTGCTAGTATCCGGCCGTGCCCGAGATCGTCCCCCATCCCGCGATCCAGCGCGTCCTCGATGCGGCGGCGAAAAAGGGTGTGACCCTCAAGGTCACCGTCTTCGAGGAGTCGACCCACACCGCCGAGGACGCGGCGGCAGCGGTCGGCGCGGAGCTCGGTCAGATCGTCAAGTCGCTCGTCTTCGTCGCTCCCGGCGACGATGGGCTGCTCGAGCCGATCCTGTGCCTCGTCTCGGGCGCGAACCGAGTCGACCTCGCCCGATTGGCAGCGGTGAGCGGGGAGCCCGAGGTCCGCCGCGCCACGGCGCGCGAGGCGAACGAGCTGACCGGCTTCGTCATCGGCGGGATCCCACCGGTCGGTCATCCGCGCGCCGTGCGGGTGATCATGGACCCCGATCTCGGGCGCTACCAGGTGGTCTGGGCGGCGGCCGGCACCCCGACCGCGGTCTTCCCGGTGCCACCGGCGACCCTTCGCAGCCTGGCCAACGCGACCGTCGCTCCGATCGCCGAGGAGCCGCGGCGAGCCGACCTGGCCGGTGAGGCCGAGTCCAACCCTGGCCCCGGCGGCACGACCCGGAGCGCCCCCCAGAACGCTGGCGCCTGAACCCTGCCCCGCCACCGAACGCGATCCTGCCCGTGACCCGAGATCCCCAGCACGCGGTCGTCCAGCATCCGGGTGGACTGCGGGTCAGCTATCGCTGGGGCGGCAGCGGCCAGGGAGGAGCGGTCTTTGCCCTCTCGGAAGCGGGCGGCCCGCTGACCGAGTACGGCGACCGGGTGGCCGGGTCGTTCGAGGAACTGTGCCGGGCCGAGCTGCGGGTCGAAGGGCCGGGCGGTGCCTGGGCCGCTCGGCTCGCCTCCCCGATCTACGACCAGCCGAGCGGCTTGCTCTGGGACAGCGCCGGGCTGCTCGTGGTCAAGTACGGGTTCCTGACCTATGCCTTCGAGGCCCGTGGCGGGGTGCTCCGCTGGAGCCATCGATCGGCCAGCCCGTTGCTCGGGGTCTTCGGCTCCTCGCGTCTCGAGCACGTGCTCATCCAGGGCGAGATCGAGACGTTCGCGGTTGATCCGCTCGGCGAGGTCCGCTGGCGGGTCGCCCACTCCGACGTCGTGACCGAGGCCGAGCTCGTCGGAGGCCGGCTCGTCCTGGCCAGCTACGCGGGCCAGCTGACCGCGCTCGACCCGCGGACGGGACGGATCGCCGGCTGATCGGAGGGTGACCGGGGATGGGGCGTGGATAACCGCCACCGGGTCCCGGAATCTCGTGGACAACTCCCCTTGACCCGCCCGGCCGGCCGGCCTACCGTTCGTCTCAGCCCGGAGGGGCCGAGCGAACGCTAACGGCAGAGATCGCCTCAATGCCCACGCGTCGAGTAGGTTCCTTCGGGCCTTTCCATGCCCGGCGCCGTATCATCGCCGCCGTGACGCCCCCGCTCCTCGTCGGCCTCGGCCTGGTCGCGTTCGCGATCGGCGCGCTCCTGCTCCGCTCGTTCGGCGCCGGCTACCGGATCGGCCGGATCCTCTCGGCCACCCCCGGCGTGAGCGTCAGCCGGGCGCTCGAGCTCGCGGCACGGGGCGAGTCGCGCTACGTCCGCGTCTCCGGCCGGCTCGACTCGGAGCAGGAGTTCGAGGACGAGCACCACCGCCCGCTCGTCTTTCGCCGGGTGCGCATCGAGGCCCTCCGCGGCGGCCGCTGGCGGACGGTCGAGGAGCACCGCCAGGCGGTCGACTTCGAGCTTCGCGACGGGCTCCAGTCGATCGCGATCGACCATCAGGCCCTCGACAGCGGACTGGTCGTGATCCCCCGCGAATCATCGGGGACCGCCGGGGAGGTGCCCGGGCTGGTGCCGGCCGACCTGCCCCCCGACACCCCGGTCCGGATGCGGATCGAGCAGGTCTCGGCGGTCGAGCACGCCAGCGTTGCCGGCAGCCCGGTCACCGGCGCGGACGGTGTCACCCGTCTGACGGCGCTCCCCGGCCGGCCGCTCATCCTCACCACCCTCGAGCGTGACGAGGCGATGCGGATCCTGGCCCACGGTCGACGGACCCGGATCGCGGCCGCCGCGGTCGCGCTCGCGGGCGGGCTGCTGGTCATCGCCTTCGGGCTCGGCTGGGCGTTCGTCGAGGCGCTCGCGGTTCCCTGAGGATCGTCCGCCGACCGGGCGGTCCCGCTGGCCAGAGGGGTCCAGCCACGATGGGACGATCGTCCTATTGGCAAGATCTGTGAGCTTTCATAGGCTCCGCCCGTCAAGTTCACAGTTCTTCAAGGCAACCCGTGTCCGACCTCTCACCCACCCGCCCGTCCGACGCCACCCTCTCGGTGACCAGAGCCGCCCGCCTCCTGGGGGTCCACCCGAACACCATTCGGACCTGGAGCGACCAGGGTCGTCTGCGCTACTACCGGATCAACCGGCGGGGCGATCGTCGCTACCGGGTCAGCGACCTGGAGCGGTTCCTCCTGGCCACGAGCGCCGGCCCGATCGACGGTGGGGGAATCTCGACCGCGACCGCCCGCACCGGCCGAGTCGGCGGAACCTCCGAGCCGACGAGCGGAGCCGCCCTCCGGTCCCCGGTTGCCGCGGAGCGCCGGGTGCTCGACCTGCGGGTTCTCGCCGACCTCGCCGCGCTCGTGGCTGAGGACCGGGACCTCGACCAGGCGCTCAGCCGGGCGGTCTCGGTCGTTCGTGACGCGTATGGCCTCCGGTTGGCGGCGATCTGGCAGCTGCACGGTGAGATCCTCGTGCCACGAGCCGTGGACGGGGCGGCGGGCCTGGCTGAACTACCGGCCGGTCTGGGCACGATGGGTCGGGCCCTGGCCACCGGCCGGGCGGTCCTGGCCCGGGAGCCTTCCGTCGGCGACTCCTGGCTGCCCGTCCTGCCCGAGCTCCGGACCGAGGCGGCCGTGCCAATCCGGGGGCACGCGGCCGAACCCGCCTGGGGCGTCCTCCTGACCGGCGCGGACGAGCCCGGCCACCTCGATGAAGGGGTGCTCGAGCTCCTCGAGGCCGTCGCGCGCCAGCTGGCGGTCGTCGTCCGCGCCGCCCGCCTGCTCGACGACGCCGCCCGCCAGCTCCATCGCGCCGAGGCCCTGCGCCGGATCGCCGGCGACATCACCAGCAAGCTCGACCTCGACCAGATCCTGTCCGGCCTGGTCGATCACGCCCTCGTCCTCTTCGACGCCGACCGGGCCGCGGTCTTCCTGGGCGGGGCGGGCGATCAGCCGCGGGTCGCGGTCTCGCGTGGTCTCTCCGACTCGTACCTCGCCGCCGTCGCGGATGCCCCCACCTCGTCGCTGTCCGCGGCCGCCGTGGCGGCCCATCGCCCGGCGTTCTCGATCGGCTACCGCGACGACCCGGTCCTCGGGCCACTCCGGGCCGCGGTCGTCCAGGAGGGGTTCGACACGATCTGCGCCGCCCCGCTGTTCGACGGATCGGAGCTGCTCGGGCTGCTGAACGTCTACCACGACCGGCCCCACGTCTGGTCGAACGACGAGCTGGACACGATCTCGGCCCTCGCCGACCAGGCCAGCATCGCCATCAAGACCGCCCGCAACTACGCCCAGATGGCGACCTGGGCCGCCCAGCTCCAGTCGATCCAGCAGCTGGGCGCTCGCCTGAACCGGCTGACGAGCGTCCGCGAGATCGGCCTCGCGATCGCCACCGAGCTGCGCCAGCTGATCGACTACCACAACGTGCGCGTCTACCGGATCATGGGCGGCGACCTCGTGCCGGTCGCGATGCAGGGCCAGGTCGGCGAGTACGTCGACGAGACCCCGGAGCAGCTCCGGGTGGCGGTCGGCGAGGGGCTGACCGGCTGGGTTGCCCGGCACGGCGTGGCCCAGAACGTGCCCGACGCCGCGCACGATCCGCGGGCCCGGACGATCCCGGGCACGGAGCCCGACCTCGACGAGTCGATGCTCCTCGCGCCGATGGTCTTCGAGGACCGAGTCCTGGGCGTGCTCGTCCTCTCCAAGCTCGGCCTGAACCAGTTCAGCGCCGACGACCTCCGCCTGCTCGTGATCTATGCCAGCTTCGCCGCCCAGGCGATGGCCAACGCCGATGCGACCGAGCTCCTGCACGCCCAGTCGGCCGCGCTCGAGCGCCAGGTCCGCAGCCAGCGCGAGCTGCTCGGGATCACCGAGTCGATCCTCGGCACGCTCGAGCCGCGGGCCGTCCTGGACCAGATCGCCGACCGTCTGGGCGCGCTCGTGCGCTACGACAACTTCTCGATCCGGATCCTCGACCGGGCCGGCGGGACGCTCCGCTCGCTGGCCGCCAAGGGGGTCCACGCGGCCGACTTCCTGCGGCCGCTGGCCCTCAGCCAGCCAAGTCTCGCGACCTGGGTCCTGGAGCACAACGAGCCACAGCTCGTCCTCGACGAGCTGGCCGACCCGCGGGTGCGCCACTTCGAGGCGCTCGGGCCGATCGATGGCAGCCTGATCGCGGTCCCGCTCCGCGGCCGTGACGGTGTCACGGGCGTCCTGACCGTCGAGCGCCTCGGCCGGAGCGATCGCTTCACGACCGAGGAGTTCGAGCTCGTGCAGCTCTTCGCCGCCCACGTCTCGATCGCCCTCCAGAACGCGGAGATCCACTCGGCGGTCGCGGTCCGGGCCCGGACCGACGACCTGACCGGCCTGCTGAACCACGGCACGTTCGAGGCTCGGCTGGCCGAGGCGGTCGCGGCCGGCACCCCGTTCAGCCTGGTGATGCTCGACCTCGACGACTTCAAGGCGGTCAACGACAGGCTCGGTCACCAGGCCGGCGACCGGTTCCTGCACGAGGTGGCGCGGGCGCTCGTGCGCGCCGGACGCGACACCGACCAGGTCTTCCGCTACGGAGGCGATGAGTTCGCCCTCCTGCTCCCGGCAACGGATGGGCACGGCGCACTCGTCGTCGCCGAGCGGGTGCGGGAAGCGGTCCGGGCGGTCGGCCTGGCCGGCTCGGAGTGGGCCCAGCAGGGTCTGCTCGTCAGCTGCTCGATCGGCCTGGCCACCTACCCCTCCGACGGCGCGAAGCCCGAGGAGGTGCTCCTGGCGGCCGACCGGGCGTGTTTCGTGGCCAAGCGCAGCGGTCGCGACCAGATCGTCACCGCCGCCGACAAGCGCTCGTTCACCGGCGAGTGGTCGCTCCAGGAACCGACACCGGTGGATCTGCCCTCGGTCGAGCCGGCGCGGTAGCGGGCCGGAGCAGCCGGCCTGAGGCCAGGCGGTCGCCCAGCCCCAGGCCCGTCACCGGCCCTGGCGGATGAGCGTCAGACTGGGACGATGAGCCGCCGCCGGTCCGCGCCTCTTCCCCGACCACGGTTGTTCGCGCTCGCCGCGCTCGCCCTGGCCGCGATGGCGATGGTCGTGGCGGCCTGCGATCTCCGACTACCGCCGAGCGCGCCCTCGAGCCCGGCCGGATCCGGCCCGGCCACGATGGCCACGCCGGCCGCCGCTTCGCCGGCCGTGGGGTCGACCCCGGGCGCCTCGCCGTCGTTCACCCGGCCCACCCCGACGCCCGAGCCGAGCCCGACCTGGTACACGGTCGTGGCCGGCGACACGCTCACCTCGATCGCGCGCCGGTTCGCGACGACCGCCCGCAGCATCGCCTTCTGGAACCGCGCCCGGTACCCCACCCTCGACCCCCAGTCGCCCGGCTATGCTCCCGACCGGATCGAGGTCGGCTGGAGGTTGACGATCATCCCGGGGGTCGTCGTCGACGAGACCGAGCTGACGCCGCCCCCGGCCTCGCCCGCCCCGACCGTCCTCCGATCACCGGTCATCGTCCCGGGCCCCACCCCGCTCGCGGGCGGCAGCAGCCTACTCGTCGCCCACGGCGACCGTGCCTCGACCGCCATCGCCCTGACCTTCGACATGGGCGGCCGGCTCGACCCGGCGCTCGAGATCGTCGACTGGCTGATCGCCCACGAGGTGCGGGCGACGATCTTCCCGACCGGCAAGTCCGGGTCGGAGACGGCCACCGGCCGGGCGGTGATCGGGCGGACCGCCGCCCACCCCGAGCTGTTCACGCTGGGCAACCATTCGTGGGACCACCCCGACTTCCGGCAGCTGACGGCAGCCCAGATCGCCGACCAGCTGACCCGGGCCGAGGCCGCCCTGGCGCCGGCCGCGGGGCGGACGACGAAGCCATTCTTCCGCCCGCCCTTCGGGTCCTGGGACCAGGCCGGGCTCGACGCGGTCGGCGCCGCCGGCTGGGCGTACACGATCATGTGGGACGTCGACACGATCGACTGGCGAGCGCCGGCCGACGGCGGTCCGAGCGCCGACGACATCGTGGCCAGGGTGATCTCCCGCGCCCGGGGCGGCTCGATCGTGCTCATGCACCTCGGCGGCTGGCAGACCCTCGAGGCATTGCCCGGGATCGTCGAGGGGCTGCGGGCGCGCGGGCTCGAGCCGGTGACCCTGGCCGAGCTGCTGGGCCGGTAGCCGTCAGCCCGGCGGCCGACCCTGCCGACCGGGGAACGGGGTTGGGCGCGGCGCGCTATCCTGCCCCGATGACCGCCTCAGCCCAACAACCGCCTCACCCGCCCCGGATCGTGGTCACGGTCATGGTGGCCGCCCGCCAGTCCGAACCCGAGATCGCCGAGCGCAAGAACCGGCTCTACGTCGACGCGATCGCCCGCCATGGCGCAGACCCGATCGTGCTCGACGCGACGAGCACGCCGAAGGAGCGGGCCGCCGCCTGGGCCGTCATGGACGGCCTCTTCCTGACCGGCGGGGCGGACATCGACCCGGCCCGCTACGGGCAGCCGGTCGCCGGAGCGGTCGACCTGGAGCCGGAACGCGACGAGCTCGAGGCGGAGGCCTGGGCCGCCGCCGAGCGGCGCGGCTTGCCGGTCCTCGGGGTCTGCCGCGGCTTCCAGGCGCTGAACGTCTTCTCCGGCGGCACACTCCTCCAGGACGTCGCGGGGCACGCGGGCCCGGGCTACGGGCACGGCCCGGCCAGGCAGCACCCGCTCCGGCTCGTGGCCGGTACGAAGCTGGCCCGGATCCTCGTCCCGACCAACGTCCGGGGCGGCGTCCTGGCGGTGAACAGCTACCACCACCAGGCCGTCCGGCCGGCCGACCTCGCTCCCGGCTTCGTCGTCAGCGCCTGGGCCTCGAGCCCAGCCGGCGACCTCGTCGAGGGCTTCGAGCGCCCCGGCGACCGGTTCGTCGTCGGCGTGCAGTGCCATCCGGAGCGCACCGAGTCGACGCCGGAGGCGTTCGAGCGCTTGTTCAGCGTCTTCGTCGATGCCTGCCGGGGGCCGGCCGCGGGTCGCTGACCGGCCGGTTCGTCGACGCTCGCCGGGGTCTTCGACCCGGCCCCCGAGACCGGCCCGGGCCCTGGCCGGTCGGCCGGCGGACGGCGAAGCGGCGCCCGGAGGAGGCGGGGCGCCGCTTCGTGGCTCGCCCGCGACGACGGAGGAGGGAGGACGGCGTCGCGGGCCGGGATATTCGGTTGCGGGAGCCGGGTCAGGACTCGGTGGTCGCCGCCCCCTGTCCGATCTCCCCTGCTGCCGGGCGATCCCCGCCCGGTCCGGTTCCGGAACGCCGTCGAGTTGGTCTCCCGATCGGTGTCCGTACTGATACTGTCGGTGAGGATGTGGTCGGTTTCGATGGGTCCGAGGTCCCTCGGCACCCGGTACTTCCGGGGACGGCGAGCGGGGCGCGCGTAGACTGGACTCGATGCGTGTCCGGATCTTCGAGCTGCGGCTGATCGCGGCCGGCCTGACGGTCCTCTGGGCGGTCGCGGCGGGACTGGTCCTGCTCGGCTATCGG
>JAKAHU010000125.1 GCA_021825385.1 Chloroflexota bacterium
CGCCTACGGCCGAGCGCTCGCCGCGGCCGGGCTGCGGGCGATCGCCCACGGGCCGATCGTGGCCGGCGAGCGGCCGGTCGGGCTGCTCGCGATCGGCACGACCGACGAGTCCTTCGCGGCCACGCTCGTCGAGCGGCTGCCGGGGCTGGTCGCTTTCAGCGCCGCATCGAACGCGATCCTGGCCGGCCCGCTCGAGGCCCGCCAGCGCGAGGCGAAGTTGCACCAGGCGCTGGCCCGGGTCATCGCCACCAGGGCCTTCCGGCCGGTCTTCCAGCCGATCGTCGACCTCGTCACCGGCGAGATCGTGGCCTACGAGGCGCTGACCCGCTTCGATGACGGCCACCCCCCGGATCGGCGGTTCGCCGAGGCCTGGGCGGTCGGCCTGGGTCCAGAGCTCGAGCTGGCGACGCTCGAGGCGGCGACCGCCGCCGCCGCCGGGCTGCCGGCCGGGCGCTGGCTGTCGGTGAACGTCTCGCCGCGACTGTTGACCGAGCCGGACTGCCTGGCCCAGCCGGACCGGCTGGCCGAGCTACTCCGCTCGACGGCTCGACCGGTCGTCGTCGAGCTGACCGAGCACGAGTCGGTCGCCAACTACCCGACCCTCCGCGAGGCGATCCGGGCTCTCGGGCCGAACGTCCAGCTGGCGGTCGACGACGCCGGGGCCGGGGCGGCGAACCTCGCCCACATCGTCGAGCTCCGGCCCCACTTCGTGAAGCTCGACGTCAGCCTCGTCCGCGGGGTGAACTCGGATCTGGCCCGTCAGGCCCTGGTCGTGGCGATGCGTCACTTCAGTCGGGCGGCCGGCTGCCGGTTGATCGCCGAAGGGGTGGAGACTCAGGCCGAGGCGAGCGCCCTGGGCGAGTTCGGGGTCGACTTCGGCCAGGGGTTCTGGCTCGGCCGGCCGGCGACCGTCGAGGAGCTCCTGGCACGGTCCTAGCGGTGAGTGCGGTCGTGACTGCCCACCAGCGCCGGGTCCTGGCGGCCGTGTGCGACACGTTCCAGCCGTCAGCGGGCGCCGAGGCCGGGGCGCTCCTCGAGCGGGTGATCGGCCTGATCGGCTCGCTGCCCGACCCCGCCGATCGCCGGCGACTCGGGCTGCTGCTCGAGGCCCTCGGCTCGCCGTTCGTCAACCTCGCCCTGGCGGGCCGGTTCGCCAGTTTCGACAGGCTCGACCGGGAGGGACGGGTGGCGGTCCTGCGCGGCTGGGCGGACAGCCGGATCCAGCTCCGCCGGGCCGGCTTCCAGGCGCTCAAGCGGCTCGTGAACGTCGCCTACTATGCCTGGCCAGCGGCCGACGGCTCCCATCCGGCCTGGCGCGCCGCCGGCTACCCGGGCCCGCTCCCGCCCCCGCCCATCCCGCCGTCCGGGCCGCCCGGGCCGGGCCGCCTGCCCACGGTCGAGATCAGGCGCGACACCGTGCTCGAGTGCGACGTCGTCGTGTGCGGCTCCGGGGCGGGCGGCGGCGTCGCGGCGGGGGTGCTCGCCGCGGCCGGTCGAAGCGTCGTCGTCCTCGAGAAGGGGGAGAACCTCGGTCCGCAGGACTTCACCCAGATCGAAGGCGAGATGCTCTCGGCCGGCTACCTCGACGGCGGCCTGCTGATGACCCAGAGCGGGTCGATGCCGATCCTCGCCGGCAGCTGCCTGGGGGGCGGGACGGTGATCAACTGGACGACCAGCCTGCCGCTGCCAGAGGCGACGCGCCACGAGTGGGACCGCCGGTCCGGGCTGACGCTCTTTTCCGGGCCCGCGTTCGCCGAGTCGCTGGCCCGGGTGGCGGCCCGTTCGGGGGTGAACACGGCGAACTCCGACCCGGGCCGGCGGGACCAGCTCCTCGAGCGCGGTCTCCGGGCCTGTGGCTGGCACGTGGATGTCATCCCGCGCAACGCCGAGGGTTGTGTCGACGGCCTCGAATGCGGCTACTGCGGGTATGGCTGCCGGCTCGATGCCAAGAACTCGACCGCCAAGACGTACCTCGCCGACGCGGTCGCCGCCGGTGCCCGGATCGTCGTCCGCTGCGACGTCCGCCGGGTCCTGGCCGAGGGCGGGCGGGCGGTCGGGGTGATGGGCACGGCTCGGACCGCCGACGGCCGGACCGTGAACCTCACCGTCCGGGCGCGGGCCGTGATCGCCGCCTGCGGTGCGCTCCACACGCCGGCCCTGCTCACCCGATCCGGGCTGACGAACCCACTGATCGGCCGGGGGCTGCGCCTCCACCCGGTCTCGGCCGTCGTGGGCACGTTCGACGAGCGCGTGGAACCGTGGAGCGGCAACCTCCAGACGCGCTACTCGGACCAGTTCGTCGACCTCGACGCCGGCTACGGGGCGAAGTTCGAGACCGGGCCGGTCCACTTCGCCCTGCCCGCGAGCGCCTACGGCTGGGACGATCCGACCCGCCACGCGGCTGACATCGGAGCCCTGGGCCGGACGGGCCTGGTCGGGATCCTGCTTCGCGACCGCGACCCGGGGCGGGTGGTCACCGGTCGGGACGGGCGGCCGCGCGTCCGGTACGAGCTCTCGTCGTATGACCGCGACCACCTGCGCACGGCGATCCTGGGTGCCGCCCGGGTGCTCGCGGCCGCCGGGGCGCGGGAGATCATGACCCTCCAGCAGCCGCCGGTGCGGGCAATTCCGGCGGCGGCGGGGGCCGCAGGCGCGGCTGCGGCCGAGGGTGCGCTGGGGGCGGCCGGGCCGGCCGTCGGCACCGGCTCGGCGGACTGGCTCAACGAGTTCGCCCGCGCGGTCGACGGGCGCGGAATCGATCGCTGCCGGATGGCGCTCATCTCGTTCCACCAGATGGCCAGTGCGGCGATGGGCGCCGATCCGCGCCGCGGCGTCGTCGGCGAGACCGGGGAGACGTTCGACCTGCCCGGCCTCTACGTTGCCGACGGGAGCGCCTTCGTCACCTCGAGCGGGGTCAACCCGATGATCACGATCATGGCCATCGCCGACCACGTGGCCCGGGGGATCGCCGAGCGGTGGTGAGGCGGGCGCGAGGACCGGTCGGCCTGCCGAACGACCCAGGCGGGCCGGCCCGCCACCCGGGCAGGCCGGCGACCCGGGACGGGTCGCGACGCCCGCAGGCCGACAGACAGCCGATCGCCCCGCCGGGCGGACGGGGCGATCGGGTGCTGACAGGGGAACGGGTGGTCGACCCGGTGCCCCTACTTGATCAGGCCCTGGGCCTTCAGCCACTCCTTCGCCACGTCGGCGACGTCGCGGTTGTTGACCGCGACCTCGACCCCGAGCCTCGTCAGCTCGTCGGTCGTCATCTTGGCCGAGGCGGCATCGAGCAGCTTCCGGAACGCGGCCTGGTCGACCTTGGCCAGGTAGTCGTCGCGCACCAGCGGGGCGATGTTCTCGGCCGGCTGGGTGGCCTTGTCGTCGGCCAGGCTGACGAAGCCGAACTGGGCGATCGCGGGCTGGGTCGAGCACAGCTCGGCGACGTCGACGGCGCCACCCTTGAGCGCCTCCGCGATCGGAGCGTCGCAGGCCGCGAGCGCCTTGACGTTCAGGCTCGTGACGTCGATCCCGTAGGCGTCCTTGAGCGCCCCGCCGCAGAGCGGGTTCGTGGCGCACTCGGGTGGCAACCCCCAGGTGAGCTGGCCGGCGATGGCGGTGAGGTCGCTCAGCTTCGCGAGCTGGTACTGGTCGGCCGTCTCCTTGCGGACGACGAAGGCGTTCGTGTCCTGGCCGGGGGTGTAGCCCAGGACGGTGATCCCGCCGCCCTTGGTCTTGAGGATCTCCTGGAGCGCGGCCGCGTTGGCGGCCGGGTCGCCGGTCGGCTTCGACTTGTCGTAGAAGCCGAGGCCGCTGCCAAGGTACTCGGGCTTGAGATCGATCTGGCCGCTCTCGAGCGCCGGAGCGCTCACCTTGCGCGGACCGAGCCCAAGGCTGCGCTCGACCTTGTAGCCGTCGTTCTCGAGGACCTGGGCGTAGATCTCCGCCATCAGCTTCGATTCATAGAAGCCGTCGGAGCCGATCCTGATCGTGGCTTTGCTGCCCCCACCCGTCGCGCAGGCGCTCGCCAGCACCAGCAGCGACGCCCCGAGGGCGAGCACGCGGTGAAGCCGCATTGGGTCATTCCTCCACTTCCGGCCCTCCCGATCGGGACGACATCGGTCAGCTCAGCGTACCAGCCCTCCGCGGTGAGGCGAATCTGGAGCGCAACGAGCGATGCTTGGCGCAGCGGGCTTCCCCGGCGGCCGCTCCAGCCAGCCGGTCGTCGGACGTCGAACGGGCCACGGCGGTAGCGGGTGGGAGCTCGGGCGGGCCAGGGCCGGCAATTCGGGCCAAACGGACCATCACGGCACGGGCGCGGTGCGTCACCCTGTCTGAATGCCGTTGCCATCGGACCGGGCGCGGCGAGGTCGGAGGAAGCCGTGAGCGAGGCGATGTCAATGGGGCGTGAGTCTTCCGAGCTTGCTGGGACGGTCAGGCTTCGCGTTCGTCGGGCCGCTCGCGTCGACCTCGACCGTGTCGCCGGCGCCCTTGGCGGCTCGGATGCGCCATGGCTTGGCGAGCGGGCGCCCGACGCCTCGCCGGGGGTGCGCCGCTTCTACTGCGACCTCGAGCTCCAGGTCAGCCCCGCCCGCTGGGCGATCTTCCGTAAGTCCGCGATCGTCGGCCTCGGCCAGCCCCGCCCCGACCACGAGGGCTGGGTCATTCCGATCGAATGGCGAGCGGCGACGATGGCGCCGCTCTTTCCGGTCTTCGCCGGGCATCTGCGCCTGCGTGCCGACCGGATCGAGCTCGTCGGGCAGTACGCTCCGCCGGGCGGGGCGGTCGGCTACGTGCTCGACCGGACGCTCCTCGGCGTCGCCGCCCGTGGTACGGGCCGCTGGCTGCTGGGCAGGGTGGCGGCGGCCCTCCGGTAGGGCCGCGCGCCGGTGGGAGGTGGCCGTCGCGGGCCACTCGGCCCCTCTCGGAGTGACGAATGCCGCTGTCTCGGGAGCGCCGGGGGCACGACATTCCAGTCACGACCCGGTGGCGTTCCCAGGCTTGGCCGGCCTCCACCGCGGCCGTGATGCAGGAGGTGTCCGGTGACCCGAGTCGTCGTCGTCAACCGCGATCGGGCTGCTGCCGAGGCGGCGGCGACGATCCTTCGTCACGCCGGCTACGAGGTCGAGCTGTGCGCCGGCCCGACGGTCGATCCCTGCCCGGTCCTGAGCAGCCTGCCCTGTCCGCTCGTCGATCGTGCCGACGTCCTCGTCTACGACGCCTGGGCGGGTGGCAGCAGCGACGGGGGCCGGCGCCTGATCACCGACGTCCGCGAGACGTATCCGGACCTGCCGGTCGTCCTCACCTCGGTCGACCAGCGGCTCGACTGGGTCGAGGTCGAGGGGCCGCATCGGGTCACCCCGATCGTTGGCCCGCTCGACGAGCGGCGGTTCCTGGCGGCGATCGAGGGCGCCCTGGCCGATCAGGGGATGGCCGTCTGACCGGCCCGGTGACCGGCCCGGCGGCCGGACCTGCCGCGAACTGACCGACCGGTGACCGGCCGGCCCCGGTCAGGCGAGTGCCGGGTGGCTGGTCAGCTCGGTCGAGAGGCGGAGACGGCCGGGGCCTGCTCGCGCAGCCAGGCGATCACCTCGCCGATCACCTGCTCGCCCTCGGGCTCGTTGTGCGCTTCGTGGCGGAGGCCCGGCCAGAGTCGACGGTCGACGTTTGGGAAGGCCGCGTAGCGCTCGCTCGAGACGGCCGGCACGACCCGGTCGTCGCCGCCGTGGATGACGAGCGTCCGGACCGGGAACGGCCGGCCCGCCGCGCGGAGCCGGTCGACCGCCTCACGCGTGGCCCGCTGGGCGGCGAAGGCGCGGGCCCCGAACCGGGCGGTTGGATCGTGGACCGCGAGCGGGTCGACCCGGAACGCCTCCCCGACCGCCGGATCGCGCGACAGGAACGCTCCGTGGTGGATTGCCGGCGGCCGCCAGGTCGGCGCGATCCGATCGACGATCGTCGCCAGGAGGCGGAGTGCGCGGCTGTGGCCGGAGTCGATCCCCGGTGCGCTGAGCACGAGCAGATCGGGCCGTGGCCGGTCGCTCAGGACGTAGCCGGTGGCGATGAGTCCGCCCATCGAGTGGCCGTACAGGACGAGCGGCCGACCGGGCGGGGTGATCGCGCGCAGGGCGGTCAGGCGTTCGGCCAGGTCGTCGAGCAGGTCCTCCCAGCGGTCGAGATCACCCCGGGGGCCGCTCGAGCCGCCCCAGCCCCGCTGGTCGTAGGCCCAGGTGTCGATCCCGGCCGCGGCCAGCCAGTCGCCGACCCGCTCGTAGCGCCCGCTGTGCTCGCTCAGGCCATGGACGAGCAGGAGGCTCGCCCATGGCTCGCCCCGGGGTGGCCAGTGCCGGGTCCGCAGGGTGAGCCCGTCCCGGGTCGTCGCGCTGTCGATCGTCGATCCCATCGTCCTGCGAGCCTACCTTGTCCGGGTCGCTGTGTCAGCGACCCGACTTGGGCACGGTCAACCGTCGCGCGGGTTCGTGGGCTACCATCGGGCCGTGACCACCAGCCTGGCAGCGAGCTCGCCTCGGGCGGCGGCCGGATCCGAGGTGCCCGGCACCCCGCTCATCCGGCTCGAGGGGCTGACGATGCGCTACGGGCCGGTCACCGCGCTCGACGAGCTGACCCTCGACCTGGAGCCGGGGATCATCGGCCTGGTCGGGGCAAACGGGGCGGGCAAGACGACGCTCCTGAAGATCCTGGTCGGCCTGCTCGAGCCGACCGCCGGCCGGGCGGCGGTGCTGGGCTTCGACACCCGGACGGAGGGGACCGAGCTGCGCCAGTACGTCGGCTACATGCCTGAGCACGACGCGCTCCCCCCGGACCTGAGCGCGACCGAGCTGGTGGCCCACCTGGCCCGGATCTCGGGCCTGCCCGCGGCGGCGGCCCGGGAGCGGACGGCCGAGGTCCTCCGCCACGTCGGGCTGTACGAGGAGCGGTACCGCCAGATCGGCGGCTACTCGACGGGGATGAAGCAGCGGGTCAAGCTCGCCCAGGCGCTCGTCCACGATCCGCGCCTGCTCCTCCTCGACGAGCCGACGAACGGGCTCGATCCGGCCGGGCGCGAGGAGATGCTCGAGCTCGTGCGGCGGATCGGGACGGAGTTCGGGCTGGCCGTTATCGTCGCCTCGCACCTGCTCGGCGAGATCGAGCGGGTCTGCGATTTCCTCGTCGCGATCGACGCCGGGCGGCTGCTTCGGGCGGCACCTCTGGGCACGTACCTCGAGCGGATGGGCATCCTCGTGGTCGAGGTGGACGAGGGGCGTGAGGCGCTGGCCGAAGTCCTGGCGGCTCGGGGTCTGTCGACCCGAGTCGACGGCCGGGAGGTGCTCGTGGCGATCGAGGCGGGGGCCCGTCCGGAGCTGCCCTATGACCTCGTCCGGGACGCGGTCGCCGAGCTGGGCCTGCCGCTGGTCCGGATCGAGCAGCGCCGGCGGGCCCTGGCCGAGCTGTTCCGCGACGATCCGGCGGGTGGAGGTCCGGGCGGGCGATGACCACCGGGCATCCTCCGCCGGCGGTCGCCACGAGCCCGACCGGCAGCATCTACGACCTGGGCTACCAGCGCTACGACGGCCCGCGGCTCGGCCGGCGGGGGGCGATCACGGCCCTCTTCGGCCACAGCCTGCGGGCCAGCTTCGGGCTCGGCCGGGGCGGACGGGCGAAGCTCATCCCGATCGGGCTGGCGGGCCTGGCCCTGCTGCCCGCGCTCGTCGCGGTCGGTCTCCAGGCCCTCCTCGGTCGAGCCGGCCTCGGCGGCCAAGAGGGCGTCAGCTCGCCGATCCGCTACGACACGTACTACGGGTACGTCGAGACGCTGATCATGCTCTTCGTGGCGGCGCAGGCGCCCGAGCTGCTCGGGCGCGACCAGCGTTACCACGTCCTCTCGCTCTACTTCTCGCGGGCGCTGCGGCGGACCGACTATGCCCTGGCCAAGGGCGCGGCCCTCGTGACCGCGATCCTGATCGTCGTCCTCGCCCCCCAGGCGCTCCTCTTTGCCGGGTTATCGCTCGCGGACCGCGACGTCCCGGCGGCAATCGCACGGAACGTCGCCTTCCTGCCGCCGGTGGTCGCCCAGGCGCTCGCGATCTCGCTCCTGCTCGGCTCGCTCGCCCTCGCCCTCGCCGCCTGGACGCCCCGCCGAGCGTGGGCGACGGCGCTGATCATCGGCGTCTTCATCGTCCCGCCCGTCGTGGCCCGGATCGTGCTCGCGGTCGTGCCTGGCGATCTCGGCCGGGCGATCGTCCTGCTCAGTCCGAACGACGTCCTGGCCGGCCTGAACGCGTTCTTCTTCGACCGTGCCCCGGGCCCGGGGACCGTCGCCCGGGCCGCTGTGCCGGGCCCGCTCTACCTGGCCACGGCGACGGTCGCGATCGTCTGCCTCCTGGCCGTTCTGGTTCGGCGCTACCAGCGGATCGCGGCATGACCCCGACCGGGCGGGCAGGCTCCGTCGTCGAGCTCCGAAACGCGTCGCGCTGGTACGGCAACGTCGTGGCCGTGAACGACATCTCGTTTGCCCTTGGCCCTGGCGTGACCGGCCTGCTGGGTCCGAACGGGGCCGGGAAGTCGACCCTCCTGCACCTCGTGGCCGGGCTCCTGCGCCCCTCCGCGGGGGAGGTCCTCGTCGGCGGCCGGAGCACCTGGCGCAACCCCACGATCTACCGCTCAATCGGTCTGGTGCCCGAGCGCGAGGCCGTCCACCCGTACCTGAGCGGCCACGAGTTCGTCCTCTACAACGCCCGCCTCCATGGGCTCCCGGACCCGATGGGGGCGACGGCCCGGGCGATCGCGACGGTCGATCTCGGCGAGGTCCAGGATCGGCCGATCGGGACGTATTCGAAGGGGATGCGCCAGCGCGCCAAGATCGCCGGGGCACTGGTCCACGACCCGCCCGTGCTCCTGCTCGACGAACCGTTCAACGGGATGGATCCGCGCCAGCGGCTGCACATGATCGAGCTCCTCCGGGCGATGGCCGTCGAGGGGCGGACGATCCTCTTCTCGTCGCACATCCTCGAGGAGGTCGAGCGGCTCGCCCAGGCGGTCCTCGTGATCTACGCCGGCCGGCTCGCCGCGTCAGGCGACTTCCGCGAGATCCGCCGGCTGATGACCGACCGCCCGCACACGTTCACCGTTCGCTCGAGCGAGGACCGGCGGCTCGCGGCGGCCCTCGTGGCGGACGAGTCGGTGTTCGGGGTCGAACTGGTGGACGGCCTGCTCTCCGTTCGCGCCTCCGACTTCGCGGCCTTCAGCCGGGCCCTGCCCCGGATTGCCCGGGACCTCGGGATCACCCTGTTCGAGCTCCACCCGACCGACGAATCGCTCGAGAGCGTCTTCGCCTACCTGGTGCGCCGGTGATCCGGGCCATCGTCGAGGTGACCGCACGGGGCGTCCTGGGCCGGCGCCGGAGCCTGGTCGTCGTCCTCTTCGCGGCCCTGCCGGTCCTGGTCGCGCTCGTCGTCCGGGTCGGGGGGAGCACCGGCGACGCGGTCTCACTCAGCGCCGACCTGCTCGACCTCCTCGTCGTGCGAACCGTGCTGCCGCTGGCCGCGCTCGTCTTCGGGACCGCCGTCCTCGGCTCGGAGCTCGACGACGGGACCGCGATCCACCTGCTCGTCAAGCCGGTCGAGCGCTGGCGGATCGTGCTCGCGAAGCTCGTCGTCGCGGCCGCCCTGACGGTCGGCCTGGCCGCTCTGGTCACGCTCGTCGCCGGCCTGGTCGTGGGTGGCGGTCGCGGCGCCGAACGGCTCGTGCTCGCCTCGACCGTGGCCGTGGCGGTCGGGGGCCTCGTCTACGCCGCCCTCTTCCTCGCCCTCAGCCTGGTCACGAGCCGGGCCCTGATCGTCGGGCTCGGCTACGTCCTCGTCTGGGAGGGCGCCGTGGGCGGCCTCCTCGAGGGGACGCAGGCGTTCAGCGTCCGCCAGTACACGCTCGCGATCGCGCGCCTGCTGGCCGGCGACGACGGGCAGGCGATCATTGTCAGCCTCGATCCGCCAACCGCAATCGTCCTGTCAGCGATCGTCCTGGCCGGAGCGTTCGCCCTCGCCGTTCGCCGGCTGGCGACGTATGAGGTTCACGGCACCGCCTGAACGACCCCGACGCGGGGCCTCCTGGACGAGGGTCTCCGGGCGAGGGCCTCCTACGAGGGCCTCCTAGATGAACAGCGAGACGTCCGCGTCGGCTGCCCAGGAAATGAAGTGGGTCGCCCCGCAGACCGGTTCGATCCCGTCGATGAAGCCGTCCTTGGAGAAGCCG
>JAKAHU010000126.1 GCA_021825385.1 Chloroflexota bacterium
GGCCGGCTCGGGCCTGCCGAACAGGTAGCCCTGGCCGTACTCGACCCCGAGGGAGGCGAGGGTGTCCGCCTCGGCCTCGGTCTCGATCCCCTCGGCGACGAGCCGGCAGCCGGTCGCCCGGCTGAAGTGCCGCATGCCGATGACGAGGGCCTGGCGGGCGATCGCGGCGTTGATGCCCCGGACGAGGCTGATGTCGAGCTTCACGAAGTCCGCGCCGAGGTCGACGATGTGGCCGAAGTTCGCGATCCCGGCGCCGGCGTCGTCGACCGCGAGCCGGACCTCGGGCCCCAGCGCGCGCGCCGCCTCCCGCACCGCGGCGTAGTCGCGGATCGGCTCGTGCTCGGTGACCTCGAGGACGATCGGCCGGTCCGCGGAGCCGATCAGCGCCGCCAGCCTCCCCTCCGCGTCCGGCAGCAGGGCGGGCGAGGCGTTGAGGTCGAGCCAGCGGCCCGCCGGCAGGAGCCGGGCCTCCTCGAGCGCGGCGGCGATCGCGGCCAGCTCGAGCTCCGCGCCGAGGCCGACCGCCCACGCCCTCGAGAAGTGCTCGTCCGGCGTGCCGGGCCCGTCGAAGCGGGTGAGGGCCTCGTAGCCGACCACCCGGCGCGACTCGAGGTCGACGATCGGCTGGAAGACGGGGCGGAACGCCCGGCGGTCGATGGCGTCCTGCAGGGCCTCCCGGGACTCGCGCAGCGCGCGCTCCGCGTGGAGGCGCCCGGCGAGCAGCGCCGAGGCCGTGTTGCCGAAGTCGCCCAGGTTGCCGATGTGGGCAGCTAGCGTGCGCGCGAGCACGGGGTCGGCGGTGGCCATGACCACCGCGCCGTCGGCGTGGTCGCCGTGGACGATCGGGGTGAAGCCGACGGTCAGGAACCCGGCGTCCGTCATCGCCCGGCCCCACGCCCCGTCGTCGGGCGCCGGCGACCACGCCTGCGCCCAGGCGCCCAGGCGCTGCGTCTCGCGCAGCGTCCGGGTGAGGCGCGCGTGCTCGTCGGGCCGCGGCGGGAGCTCCTCGGGCGCGCGGCGGGCGATGACCTGCGCGTCGGCGCCGTTCACGAACCCGAACACGGCGGCCAGGCCGATCCCCGGGATCGAGGCCAGGGCGTCGACGAGCGTCTCCGCGACCTCGCGCGCCGCGGCGTCCGGCGGGATGTCCGTGATGGTGCTGCCGAGGCGGTCGCGCAGCGCCGCCTCGAGCGCCCGCCCGTCCTCGGCCTCGCGCGCGGCCGTGACGTCCCGCTTGACGCCGACATACGCGGCGAGCGACCCGTCCTGGGCGCGGATCGGCGAGATGGTCGCCTCCTCGATGAAGAGGGTGCCGTCCTTGCGCCGGTTGACGAGCTCGCCCGTCCAGGCGCGCCCCGCCGTGAGCTCCCCCCACATCGCGCGGTAGAAGTCCGGCCCCTGGGCCCCGCTCTGCAGCAGGCGCGGGTTCCTCCCGAGGACCTCGGACGCGGCGTACCCGGTGACGCGCTCGAATGCGGGGTTGACGTACGTGATGACGGCCTCGGGGGTGGTGATCACGACGGACTCCGCGGTCTGCTCGACCGCGCTCGCGAGCCGCCCGCGCTCGGCCTCGGCGGCCAGGCGGGGCCCGGCGTCGCGCATCACCCGGAGGAGGTCCCCGTCCGGGAGGCGGATGAAGCTCACCTCGGCGACGAGGCTCGTCCCGTCCCGGCGGCGGTACCGGCGCTCCGCCACGAACCCGCCCCCGCGGCCCGCCGCGGCGAGGAGCTCGTCCATCTGCCCGGGGGTCAGCGGGTCGTCGTCCGCCCGCAGCGACGGCGAGGCGCGGGCCAGGATCTCGTCCCGCGAGTAGCCCAGCATGCGGCAGACGGCGGGGTTGGCCTCGACGTAGCGGTCGTCCGCGTCGCTGACGAGGATGCCGTCCACGGCGCCGTCGACGAGGAGGCGGTAGCGCTCCTCGCTCGCCCGGAGCGCCTCCGATGCCTCTCGGCTCCCCGTGATGTCGGTGACGACCCCGAAGGTCCGCGGGGCGGAGCCGCCGGGCGCGACGCGGCGGGCCGCGTCGTGGACCCAGATCCAGGCCCCGTCCGCGCGCCGCATCCGGTACTCGAGCGACCAGCCGTCGCCCGGGTCGTCCCAGGCGGCGGCGCAGCGCGCCGCGTCGTCGGGGTGGACGAGCGACCGCCAGAACGCCGGGTCGGCCAGCCGCTCGACGGGGTGGCCGAGCATGCGCTCGCCGACCGGGCTCAGCAGGACGACGCCCTCGTCCGGGCACTGGTAGTGCAGGAGCGCGTCCACCCCGCCGAAGAGCTCGGCGAACCGCGCCTCGCTCCGGCGCAGGGCCTCGACCGACTGCTGGAGCTCGGTGACGTCGACGACGACGGAGAGCATGCCCGGGCCGCGGCCGTCGCCGCGGGGGATCCGGACGCCGCGGTCGTGGACCCAGATCCAGGCCCCGTCGGCGCGCCGCACGCGGTACGTCAGGTCCCACGCGCCGCCGGCGCCGTCCCAGGCCGCCCGGCAGCGCGGCAGGTCGTCGGGGTGGGTGGCCGCCCGCCACGCCGGGAACGGCGCGATCTCCTCGCAGCGGTAGCCGAGGATGCGCTCGGCCTGGGGGCTCAGGATCGGGGTCTCGCCGGCAGCCTCCTGGTAGGCGATGATGGCGTCGACCCCCTCGAGCATCCGCCTGAGGAGCTCCTCGCCCGCCGACGCGAGCCACGGCCGCGCGGGGGCGGCCCGGCCCCGTCGGGTCACCCCGGACACGGGCCGGGTCCGCCGACGCCGGCGGCCCAGTCGCATAGCGCGCGTTACAGTCATCGCCCCTGGATCACCTCTGGCTGTCCCCCGGCCGGGACGTCCGGGACGCTGAGGCTACCCCCCGGCCGATCCGCGGATATAGCCCAGAAGGGCGGGGTTGCCCTGGACCGAGGGTGACTGGTTGTGCCGCGTGACTCGCGCCGGGCGATGCCGAGACCGGCAGCGCCCGGCCGCCGTCCGCGCGCCCAGACGTCCCGCGGTCTGGAACTCTCAGCGCGGCGTGTAATCGGCCCCTCCGGGATCTCCAGGTGCGCGGGCTCCGCGCCCAGGAGCCTGCGTCTAGGTAGCGGGCGATGTCCTTGAGCTCAGGTGGGGTGGGGGCGGCGGGCCCGGCGCCGCCGAGTCCTCGGCATGCTACTGCGGTCCGCTGTGGCTGCGAGTCGCCCGCCGCGGCACGTCACCGGGATCCGGACACCTGTGGGTTGCGCGACACCCGGCGGTCAAGTCCCAACGCGTGGCGTAGCAGCGCGCCGTCCTCGCGCCTGCCGCCGCGGGTCGGGAGCAGCAGCGGCTAGCTGTGATCCGCATGGACGTTGTTGACGACGTCAGCGCGCGAGAGTCCGCTGGGCGCGGCGTGCGGGCGTCTCCGATTGTAGACGTCGGTGACGGCGGGGAGCCTGGCCAGACTCCGCAGCACCGTCTCGTGGGCTGTCCGGTGGCAAGACGCACCACGATTGACCCGATCGTCGGTCTGGCTCTAGCCCTCACGTTGGCAGGCGGGCGGCAAGGGTCCAGAGTCGACCCTCGCCCGCGAGAGCCGGACGCCCCGGGCGGTCCCGTGGGGGTACGGCGGGTCCGGTCGTGTCTGGTGGGGTGGCGACCGACGTCATCGGGGACCATCGTCCTACCCCGAATCCGGTACCTCGCGGCGCGCCTGCACAGGGACCACGTCGGCACCCGCGGCCAGGCAGTACTAGGCCTGACGAAGGGGGGGCTACCCGCACGTGCGTCGGCACGTTACGAATGCCTTGCAAATCGAGCCCCACGCAAGGGGCAGCCCCGGGGGTCGGTTCCCTGGGACCGATGGGAGACCCGAATGTCGCACCGATCCACCGCCGAAGGACAGCCCGGCCGAGGCGCCGCTTCGAGGAGCGTCCTGCCCTCGCTGTCGTCGATCGTCTCCCGTGGACTGGCCGTCGGTGCGAGCGCGGCCCTCATCGCCATGAGCTTCATGGGCCCGCTGGCCGCCACGAGCCTCGCCGGCTCGGGCTCCATCTTCACGACGTCCTCTGACTGCTCGGAGACGAGCCCCCAGAACCAGAACACCTACCAGGTGGGTGACCCGGTGTACGTCCGCGGGACCGGCTTCGCAGCGAGCACGGCATACCCGTGGGCGATCACGGGGCAGCCCAACAGCGGCGATCCGAACCAGATCGTCGCGTCCGGCACCGTGACGACCGACGGGACCGGCTACTTCTGCCTCCTGACCTACACCGTCCTCGCTGGAGACTCCGGCGTCTACAAGGTCGACGCCGCCGGAAAGAACG
Organism: Chloroflexota bacterium; assembly: GCA_021825385.1. Lineage (GTDB taxonomy): Bacteria > Chloroflexota > Limnocylindria > Limnocylindrales > CSP1-4 > JAKAHU01. The sequence continues at coordinate 4,266 of JAKAHU010000126.1, forward strand.
ACTCCTACTCGGTGTCATCCTCCACCCTGACGCCGACGCCGACGCCCACTCCGACGCCCACCCCCACGCCCGCGCCCACGCCCGCGTCGACGCCCACGCCCACCCCGACGCCGACGCCGACGCCGGCCCCGGCGCCCGCGCCCGCGCCAACCGCCGCAGCGTCGCCCACGCCCTCCGCGGCACCCGACGCGACGCCGACCCCGACGCCCACGCCGTCGGATCACGCCCCGTACTTCCGCGGCGGGAGCCCGCGAGACGTGACGCTCGCCCCCGGGTCCGTGAACCTGGTCCTGGATGGGACGGACCCTGACGGTGATCCGCTCTCCTACACGGTCGTCGGCGGACGCCTCCCCGACGGGCTGTCCCTGTCGCAGGGCGGCATCATCACGGGCGAGGTCCTGGGGATCCAGGGCAGCTGGGTGACCGTTCAGGCCTGCGATCCGGTCGGTTCCTGCGCCACTCAGACCATCCGGTTCTCCGGCGCCGTCCTTCCTGAGACGTCGACCGCGGAGGCCCCGGACGCCACGGTCCCGGAGGACAAGACCGACCTGCTGACGGTGGTGGCGCTCGTGTCCTTCCTCGGCTGCCTGCTTGTGGCCTCCCGCCCGAGGAGCCGGCGCGCCTGACCTGGCGTCGCCACTTCGCTCGCCGCGGCCTGGGCCGAGCGGCTCCGGAGGACGGCTAGGCCGTGGCGGACCGCACTGACAGGAGCGCCGGGCGACCGAGCAGGTAGCCCTGTCCGAGGGCGATGCCGAGGCCGCGGAGCGTCTCGAGCTCGCCCTCGGTCTCGATGCCCTCGGCGATGACCTGGCACTCGGAGCGCTCGGCAAACCGGCTCAGGCCCGCGACCATCGCCTGACGTGTGAGGTCGCGGTCGATGTCGCCCACCAGGCTGCGGTCGAGCTTGAGGTACTGGGGCCGGAGCTCGACCACATGCCGCAGGCTCGCGAACCCGGCGCCAGCGTCGTCGACGGATAGCGAGACATCGGGGCCGAGGGCGGCCAGCGCAGCGCGCACGGTCGGGTAGTCGCGGATCTCGACATGCTCAGTCACCTCGAGCACGATCGGGCGGTCGCGGCGGACGAGCGCGCTCGAGAGCTCGGCATGGCGCACGAGCGCCGACGGGGAGACATTGACGCTGAGCCACCGGCCCGTCGGCAGGTCCGCGGCTCGCCGCACCGCCGCCGTGACGAGGGCGAGCTCGAGCTCCACCCCGAGGCCGACCGAGTGAGCCTCGGCGATCAGGACGTCGGGGGGCGTGCCGTCATGGAAGCGCGTGAGCGCCTCGCACCCGACCGCGATCCGCGCGTCCAGTGCCATGACGGGCTGGAACGCCGTGTCGAACGCGGTGTCGGCGATGATCCTCCGGATCCGATCGGCCGTTGCCGCCGCACGGTGGCCGCGCTCGAGCTGCCCGCTCAGGAGGGCGCTCGCGGCGGCAGCGAACTCCCCGACCGCCGGCAGGTGGGCCACCAGGTGGCGGGCGAAATCGTCGTCGTTGGTGGCGGCCGCGACGACGCCGAGCAGCCCGTCGCCGTTGCGGATCGGCGCGTGCCACGGCCCGCACGCCGAGCTCGGCGATGGCGCGTCCGTACGCCCCGTCCTCCGTGCGTGCGCTCCACGTCTCTGCCCACGGGCCCTGGATGGCGCGCTCGTACAGGTAGCCGGCGCGACTCGCCGGGAGCGCCTGCCCGGGCGCGAACGGCAGCTGGCCCGGACCGGCCGCCGCCAGCGTCATCGCCTGGCCGGCCTCCGGGAAGTCGAAGATCGCCGCCACGCTCACGCCCGGCAGGCCGAGCAGCTCGTCGCAGATCTCGGCCGCCGTCGCATCGATTCCGCCAGCGGGCTGGAGGCGCGAGAGGGCCGCGGCCACCTGTGCCCGCTCGCGGAACTCAACCTCGAGCGCGGTCTCGGCGGAGCGGATCTCGGTCACGTCGCGCTTCACGCCCACGTATCCCGTCGTCGACCCGGATGCGTCGCGGATCGGAGAGATCGTGGCCTCCTCCTCGTACAGCGCCCCGTCGCGCCGTCGGTTCACGAGGGTCCCGGACCATGTTCGGCCGCTGGTCAGGCGCTGCCACATGGTGCGGTAGAAGGCGGGGGGCTGCTGCCCGCTCTTGAGGATCCTCGGGTTCTCCCCGATGACCTCGCTGAGGCGGTACCCGGAGGCGCGCTCGAAGGCCGGGTTGGCGTACTCGATGGCACCCGATGCGTCGGTGATGATGATCGAATCCGACGCGTGCTCGACGGCCGCGGCGAGGCGCTGGTGGAGGGCCTCGATGCGGCGCAGGTCGGTGACGTCCACGAAGAAGCCGACCGCGCACGGGACGCCGTCGAAGTCCACCTCGGAGACCCGGATATCGGCGTAGGCCGTGCTGCCGTCCTTCCGCCGGCACGGCACGCCGACCTGGTCCTCGCCCGAATCGAAGCCGGCGAGGACGGCCGGCAGCTCGTCGGCGGGGTGGATGTCGTCGACCGACATGGCCAGGAACTCGTCGCGGCTGTAGCCCAGCAGACCGGTGGCGGCCCGGTTCGCCCAGAGGAAGCGGCGCGACGCCCGCTCGGCCACGAGGATCGCGTCATGGGACCGCTCGAGCACGGTCTCGAAGCGCCGCTCGGACCGCTCGAGGGCCTCCCGGTCGAGTTGCTGCTCGGTCACGTCTGCGATCGTGCCCAGCATGCGGGCGACCCGACCGGCCTGGTCGATGGCGAGTTCGCCGCGCCCGTGGACCCAGCGCACAGCCTGGGTGTCGGCGCGGATGATGCGGTAGCGGCGGTCGAAGGGGCGGCGGAGCCGGATCACGTCCTCGGCGAAGTACGCCGCCATCATGTCGCGATCGTCAGGGTGGACGACCGAGAGCCAGCCGGCGGTGGTCCTGTCGAAGGCGGCATCGATTCCCAGCACGGCGTCAAGTCCCGGTGAGCTCGTCCACCGATCGGCCTCGATATCGAGGGCGTACCAGCCGATCCGGGCCACGGTCTCGATCCCGGTGATGTCGAAGCCTTGGGACGCGCCGGAACGCCCCGGTCGTCCCGACGGCTGGCGCCGCCCCGCAGTGTTTCGACTCATGCCACGCACTTCTGGTGCCGCCTCGCTCGGATGGCGAGGCCGGTCTGGCCACAGTAGCCAGCCGGGTGCGACGGCACCACAGTACCGATGGGGTATCGCCGCCCACTGATCGGCTCGGCGGCGAGACCCGCTGCCTGCGGAAGCCGGGACCAGTGGGGCTATCCCCACCCTGAAGACGCCCGCTGCCCGGCTGGGACCCGGCAGCGAATCGGCGCATCGTCGGGTTCATCCAAGGGAGGATTCCAGTGAACCCGCGTCGACTCTATCGAAGCCACGACCGAATGCTCGCCGGCGTGGCCGGCGGGATGGCCGAGTATCTCGACCTCGACCCCACGATCATCCGGATCGGCTGGATCATCGTCGCGCTCGCCTCGGCGGGCATGGCCCTGATCGCCTACATCCTTCTCGCGATCGTGATCCCCACGGCGCCGTCCGCCGCGCCGGTCTGGCCGTGGCCCGCGCCCCCTCCGAACGCCTGGCCGGGCCAGCCCGCGGCACCGGCCACCGTCGCCTCAGCACCGCCGGCTGCGCCGGCGAGCCCCCCGTGGTATCCGCAGGCTCCAGCCTGGACCCCGCCGCCGCCCAGGCCGTCGAGCCGGGGCCTCGGGATCGCCGCGATCTCCGGCGTCGTGCTCGTCGTCATCGGTGTCATCGCGCTGGCCGATGTGGTGCTGCCGGGCATCCACACCGGGAGGGTGATCGGGCCGGCCGCGATCCTCGCGCTCGGGGCCGCCTTGCTCGTCGCTTCGGTCCGCCGGCAGCCGCAGGACGTCCCGGCGCTCTCGGGCCCTCCGCCGGTGGCGGGCGACGCGGTACGGGCAGCCGGCGGCTCGTCGGCCCCGGAGCCGGGCGCGGCGGTCGAAGCGCCCTCCGCACCGGTCGAAGAGCCGCCCGCGGCCCCGCCCGAGCCGTCGGAGACGGCCGCCCTGGACGCGGATGACCCTCGAACCTGACCGCGGCAGGCGGGCCATGCAGGGCGGCCAGAGCAGCCTCGTACGGGGCCCTGGCCGCCCGCTCCGGTGCTGTAGGGCACCGGAGCGGCACCATCGGCGCCGTGACATGGGACCTTCGGCGCCACACCCGAGCGTGCAACGGCCGGTCCGGAGTGCAACCTTCTCCTGGTCGCCAGCCTCAGGAGTATCGCCGGGCGCCTCCCCGCGGGGCCAGCCGGGTCAGCCGTCCCAAGATGGCGGCACACGGAGGAATGCATGCCCATGACCAGCGGCCACGTTCGACGGCTCGCTGCCGTCGCCGTCCTCGGCCTGGCGGCGTTGATCGCCCTGCCCGGCATGGCGTTCGCTGCAACCAACCCGCAGATCGCCGCCACCGGAGGCATGACCGCCACGCTGCCGATCCTCGGCGGCGGCGTCAGCGTCACCGTTGCGCTCGATCCGGCAGGCAACATCTCCGGCGTGACCGTCAGCGACGCCTCGCTGACGCAGACCGCCTCGAGCAGCGGCTTCGTCAAGTTCGCCACCACCGACGGCAAGACCAAGGTGGTCGTCAAGGCCCTCGGCAGCAAGCTGGCCATCAGCGCCAGGGTGACCACGCTCGCCGATCTCGTCGGCACCGGCACGTGGAGCGCGGACGTGTTCGGCACGGGCACCAAGTCGTCCGCTCAGTACACGATCGGCGATGACGGCAACGGCAACCCGACGGTCACCCTCGCCGACCCGACCCCGCTGGCGGCCGGGATGACGTGGACCGCCGGGACGCCGAAGGCGTGGAACCACGAGGGATCGTCGTCGGCGACCGCCGGCGGGACGTTCTCCTACAACGGGTTCACGAAGACGCTGCTGGTCTCCGTCAAGGTCGAGCCCGGGAACGACGGGGAACCCCCCAGCGCCTCGCTGAAGATCACGCTGTCCGGACGCGACCGCCAGGCTCTCACCGGCACGCTCGCCGCTCTGGCGGGCGCCGGGACCCGGACCTGGTCCGGCTACCTCTGCGACGGCACCACCCAGGTCACGGTCACCTACCACGTGAACACCGACGGGACCATCGCCTTTGACGGCGCCACCGGCGGCACCGCCGTCCAGCGGAGCGGGAAGTACGGCCTGATGGTCGTGTTCCAGGGCACCAACGTCGGTTTCTCCGCCCGCCTGAAGGACAACCACGACGGCACGTACACGCTGGTTGCCAGCGGCCGGTCCGGCATCTGTGGCCGCCACGGCGACAAGCAGCACGCCGAGAGCGGCTGGTCGAGGTCCGGCGGGTCGGAGGGGGGCAACCAGCAGGGTGCCCAGACCTCGTTCAGCGGCTGGGGCGGCTGTGAGGCTGGGGTCGGGGTGCTCTGTGGCAATGGCGCCGCCGCAGCCAGGGTCGGCGCCATGATGGGCATCAGGGTAAAGAGCAACAGTGCGGCCAGAGCAATACGTCGAAAGCTAGACAACCGATTCTCCTTGCACGGTCATATCACACAAAAACGGCCCCCCGCCCTGCGGGCGACCGTTTTCGTCGTTTATACTTGGTCGTGCATCATGTGGCTATTTGACTGCCTGAACCTGGATTTCCTGGACGTCTTCATAGCGCGATGGACATTTGAGCAGCAGGTTATTGGCTTCGACGGCGCCGTTGCTGCCCATCGTCCCTTCGATAATCGCGCTGGATCCTTCGCGCTCCATTTGATCGGGCTTCACGCCGTGGAAATGAATGGCGATCTGCTGCGTGGCGTCCTTTGGATCGGAAATCTTGAAGCGCAGGTCGAGATTCGCGGCATCGTACTGAATGCTGTCGGTGACAATGTTCCCGCTGACGCGCAGGTTTTTGCCGACCAATGTCGGCTGCTGCGCGAGCACTTCGTTGACCTCTCGATAATAGGCGCCGGAACTGGAAATCGCCGAAGCGATCAGATAGACGATGAGGCCGAGCACC
>JAKAHU010000127.1 GCA_021825385.1 Chloroflexota bacterium
GGGTCGTGACTGTGAACGCCGTGAGACTGCCCTTCGTCGTGGCCTGGAGGACCGCCTGGACGAACCGGTCCGGCGGCCCGCCCGGGCTGGCGTAGAGGAGCTGGTACTGGCGGAGCGTGAGACGCGCATCGACGTCCACCAGTCCGTCCACCCGGCTGACCCGCGGGTCGGCGGCCAGCCGGCGCGAGTAGTCGTAGAGGCGGGCGACGTTGTCCGGGCTGGTGGCCGGGCCGCTCGTCCGGATGGCCAGGACGAGCGGGGCAAACTCGCCCTCGCCGAACTGACGGGCGAGGAGATCGTACGCGGCGCGCGAGGGGACCTCGGACGGCAGGATCGTCGCGTCGGGCGCGTTGAACCGGACGTGGAGGAACGGCCAGCCGAGCAGGAGCAGGAAACCGAGGGTGGGCAGGAGGACCGCCACCGGTCGATCCATCACCCAGCCCGCCAGGGCGGCCCATCGTCCGCCCTCGCCACCGGCCGCCAGGGGCCGGATCGCGAACCGGTCGAGGCGTGGACCCAGAATGGCCAGGACGGCGGGCAGGAGCGTGATCGCGGCCAGGACGGCCAGGCCGACGACGATCGCCCCGGCGATCCCGACCGAGCGCAGGATCATGAACTCGAACAGGACCAGACCGGTCAGTCCGAGCAGGACCGTCAGGCCGCTAAAGAAGACGGCCCGGCCGGCGGTCGCCACGGTCACCCGGATCGCCTCTTCGACGGCCGCCGATGGCGGAACCCCGCCCCCGCTCCGGGCGCGCAGCTCCTCGCGGAAGCGGCTCGTCATCAGGAGCGAGTAGTCGACCCCGAGCCCGAGCCCGAGCAGGGTCGCCAGGTTGAGGACGAAGATGCTCATCGGGGTCAGGCTGGCCAGGACGAAGATGAGCGCGAGGGCGACCACGACCGACGTTCCGCCGACGACGAGCGGGACCCCCGCCCCGACGACCGAGCCAAAGACCAGGAGCAACGCGAGCCCAGCCAGGGGTAGCGACACGATCTCGGCTCGCCGCAGGTCCGCCTCCGACACGGCCTGGACGTCGCCGTAGAAGGCGGGACCGCCGGCGAGCGCCACGGACAGGCCCGGGACCGGCCGCAGTCGCGTGCTGATCGGCTCGAGGGCGAGCGGCGATTCATCGCCCGGGAGGTCGAGGAAGACGACGTCGTAGACGGTCCGGCGGTCGGCCGAGACCTGGCGCGGGGCGAGCAGGTGCGATCGGACGCTGACGACGTGCGGGGCCGACGGGAGATCGCGGACCGCCTCGGCCGCGGCTGTCTCGAAGGCTGGCGTCCCGGCCAGGAGGTCCGGCGAGGTCGAGTCGAGGACGACGACGAGGGCCGAGGGCGGGAGGCCGAGCTCGCGCACGAGCAGCGAGCTGGCCCGCGACGCCTCGAGGTCGTCGAGCACGAAGCCGCCGGCGCGGAGTGCGCCGCCGGCGCGCGGGGCGAGCGGCAGGGCGACCAGGAGCAGAATCGCCCACCCGCCGACGACCCACCATCGGCGGCGGTAGGCGAGACGGCCGAGGCGCTCGAAGACGCTCACACCGGGCGGCGCCGCGGGGGCCGGAGAGCGGTGCCGGCGGCGAGCAGGGCGAGCGCCATCCCGGCCACGAAGAGCGGCCAGGCCCACCCCTTCGGGATCCCTCCGGCCAGGATGTTCCCGGCGTCGAGGGTGAAGCTGAGGATGACCAGGACCCCGCCCGCCAGCCCGCCGGCGAGCTGGCCGGGCCCGATCGTCACGGCCCCGCCGGCCTGCAGCCGTCGGGCGGTGAGCAGGCCGAAGCCGATGAGCGCAGCGCTGACCGCGACCGGGGCCCAGACCGGGCCGACCCACGGCACGGGCACGAGGAAGAGGATGTCCCAGGTCGTGGCCGAGGGTGGCCAGCCGACGAGGACCCACAGCCAGCCGTAGTAGGCGATGTCCCAGGTGCCGAACGCGACCGCGGTCCAGGCCAGCCGCTCGATCCGCCCGGCGCCGGTCAGCCAGCCCACGGCAGCGAGCATGACCAGCGTCGCCAGTTCGCGGCCGAGCTCGATCGGACCGAGCGCCAGCAGGCCGCCGTCATCGTGGAGCGGAAAGAGCGCTCCCGGGTCGATCCCGAGCGCCCGGCGGAGGTAGACGACGACCGCCGCCTCGAGGTAGCCCATCGCGATCGCGTAGGCGATCACCACGGCAGTTGTGGCGGCGAGCGATCGACGGCCGTGTTCACGCTCCACCTGGCGCTCGCTCACCTCATCCGCTCACCCGACGGCCGTGGCTGGCCCGCGGGCCCATCGTACCGAACGCGTCCGCGGGTCGCCGCACGTCGCGCCATCTGCTACCATCGCCCGCGTTCGCTCGCGTCTGTCGCGTTCGCGGAGGCTCCGGTCGTGCAACTGTTCACCATCGCCTTCCAGCACCCGATCGAGTTCGGGATCGCGACCACCGTCGTCGTGGCCATGATCGGGTCGTTCCTCCTGGCCGCCAAATCGGCCGAGGGCGGGTCGCGCTGGGTGCGTGCGATCACGGATCCGAACGCCAAGTTCCTGTTCGCGATCCTCTTCGTCGGCTGGGCGCTCGTGTTCGGGATCGGCCTCCAGCTCGTCCCCCACGAGGGAGCAAGCTCGCCCTACGGCGGGCTGGGGCTGATCGCCCTGTTCACCGGCTTCTTCATCATGATGGGCTTGCTCTGGAGCGTCATCGGCGAGTAGCCGGCGCCGCCCGGGCCGGCCCTCGGCGGTCGGCGTGAGGTCGCCCAACTCGACCCGGAGAGGGAGATGAAGCGTCCGGTCCGGGTCCTGCTCGAGGTCGGATCGAAGCGAGTCTTCGCCTCAGCCGTCGACTGGCCGGGTTGGTCCCGGAGCGGGCGCGGCGAGGGCGATGCCCTGCTCGCCCTCGCCGCGTACGGACCGCGCTACGCGACCGCACTGGCAGGATCGGGCCTGGGGTTCGTTGCTCCGGGCGAGGCGGACGATCTCCAGGTCGTCGAACGCCGCGCCGGCAACAGCGGGACCGATTTCGGGGTGCCCACCCTCGGGCCGGCCGGGGACGAGCTCCCGGTCGACGACGCCGAGCTGGACCGCCTCGTCCGGATCCTGAGGGCCGGCTGGGTGACGTTTGACGGCGCGGCCGCTCGGGCCACGGGCATCACCCTTCGAACCGGCCGGCGCGGCGGTGGGCGGAGCCTCGCCAAGATCGTCGCCCACGTCTTCGAGTCCGAGCGGGCCTACCTCGGCCAGCTCGGCGGCCGGTCCGGGCGGCCCACTCCCGACACCCCGGTCGCCGATGCTTGGGCGCGCCTCCGGGCCGACATCCTCGAGGCACTCGACGCGCGGGCGCAGGGGCGCCCACTGACGTACCCAAGCCGGGTTCGGACGCCGTGGTCGACGCGCTCCTTCGTCCGGCGGGTGGTCTGGCACCTCCTCGATCACGCCTGGGAGATCGAGGATCGCGCCGACCTGGCCGTGCCCTGATCTCCGCGCCGGTGCGGGCCCAGCCGGGAGGGCGATCCTCGGCGCCGGTCACCCCGGTGGGTGAGCGCGGTCGGCCCCGGAGGTATCATTCGCATACACACTGCATAGACTTTATGCGACGATACGGCACCGTTGGACCGGCATCGCCGGTCCGTCGAGCGCACGCCTGAAAGAGAAGAGGACAGGGTGGACAGCCCCGAGATCCGGGCTCTCGAAGCCCATCGCACAACGGTTGCCGCGGACGAGGCCCCCTTCGTGAACCGCCGCGACCCGGCCAGGCGGCTCGGTCCCGACGGCCGGCCCGCCGTCAGCCGGCGCGCCCCGATCTGGGCCGACGTGCCCGACGAGAAGTGGAACGACTGGCGCTGGCAGCTCAGCCACCGGGTGAACGACCTCGCCGAGATCGAGCAGATTCTGAACCTGACTGACGAGGAGCGCGAGGGCCTGTCGGCCCCCGACAAGTTCCGGGTCGACATCACGCCCTACTTCATCAGCCTGATCGACCCCGACGATCCCGACGATCCGATCCGTCGCCAGGTGATCCCGCTCGGCCGCGAGCTCCGGGCGTTCACCGGGATGATGGAGGACTCGCTGGCTGAGGATCGCCATTCGCCGGTGCCCGGGCTCGTCCACCGCTACCCGGACCGGGTCCTGATGCTCGTCACGACCCAGTGCGCGAGCTACTGCCGGTACTGCACCCGGAGCCGGATCGTGGGCGACCCGAGCCAGAATTTCAACCGGCGCGAGCATGAGGCCCAGCTCGACTACATCCGCCGGACGCCCCAGATCCGCGACGTCCTCGTCTCGGGCGGCGACGGCCTGACGCTCGCCCCGAAGCTGCTCGAGTCGGTCATCCGCGGCCTGCGCGAGATCCCCCACGTCGAGATCATCCGGATCGGTAGCCGGGTCCCGGTCTTTCTCCCCCAGCGGATCGACGACGAGCTGTGCGACATGCTCCAGCGCTACCACCCGATCTGGCTGAACATCCACGTCAACCACCCGAACGAGGTGACCCCCGAGCTCGCCCGCGCCTGCGACCGGCTGACCCGGGCGGGCATCCCGCTGGGCAACCAGTCGGTCCTCCTGGCCGGGGTCAACGACTGCGTCCACATCCAGCGCGAGCTCGTTCAGAAGCTGGTCGAGATTCGGGTCCGGCCCTACTACATCTATCAGTGCGACCTGGTCGAGGGCGCCGGGCACTTCCGGACCCCGGTCGGCAAGGGCCTCGAGATCATCGAGGGGCTGCGCGGCCACACCTCCGGCTATGCCGTCCCGACGTACGTCGTCGACGCCCCGGGCGGGGGTGGGAAGATCCCGGTCATGCCCAACTACCTGATCAGCTACAGCGACCACAAGGTCGTCCTGCGCAACTACGAGGGCTTCATCACGACCTACGAGGAGCCGCTCGAGTACACCCCGCACGACCGCTCGACCTGCCGTTACTGCCAGAACCCGCGCCCGGAGCCGGGCCAGGAAGGAATCACCGGCCTCCTCGACGGGCGGCGGATGTGGATCGAACCGGCCGGCTTCGAGCAGCTCCACGCCCGGGGCAACGTCGAAACCCACCGCCTTCAGGATCCCCACAAGTGGGTGCCGTACGGGGTGGGGGCGATCGAGGGCCGGTCCGCTCCGCCGCTCGAGGCGCTTGGCTCGGGCGAGGCGAGTGAAGCCGAGGAGCCGGTCGGCGCTGGGCCCGGCGGGGCCGGGACCGGCCAGCCCCCGAGGCGGTACGGCCCGGGCGAGGAACCCCGCCCGCCCGAGGGTGCCCCGACCGCGACCGCCAATCACGAGCTCCTGTAGCGGTCCTCGCCGCGGGCACTCCTGCCCACCGAGCCTGCGGTGGTCTTGGTCCGCTCGGACCGAGGCGCTCTCGACCCGGCCGGTCGGTTACTCGAACCGGTCCGATCGACCCGCGATCGGCGGCGTGCCGGTCAGGATCGACACCGCCGCCCGGAGCTGGACGTCCGCCGACCATGCGACCTTCGAGCCGCCGTCGGCCGCGCCGTCGTCCCCGACCGCCCCCCCGGCGCCCGCAGCCAGGTCATCGGGCGTGACCGGCCGAACCCCATCGGGCAGGGCCACGGTCACGTCCGGGGCGAGACCCTCGTGCCAGATCCGGCGGCCGTTCGGGGTCAGCCACTCGACCGTGCCGATCCGGAGGGCGGACCCGTCGGCCAGGTCGAACCGCCCCAGGACCGTTCCGGTGCCGAACGTCCGGACCCCGACCACGGTCGCCCGCCCGGCGTCCTGGAGCGCCCCGGTGACGATCTCGGCGGCACTGGCCGTGCCCTGGTCGACGAGGACGACGAGCCGAATCGAGGTGGCGATCCCGCCCGGTGAGACCGGAGTGGGGGTCTCCCGGCCGGTGGCGTCGCGGGCCAGGTAGACCGTGCCGCCCCGCAGGAACTGGCTGGCGACCGCGACCGCCTCGTTGACATAGCCACCGGGGTTGCCCCGCAGGTCGAGCACCAGCCCGCTCGGGTGCGTCGCCAGCGCGGCCCCCAGGGCCGCCGTGAACGAGCGGGCGGTGCCGCTCGAGAACTGCTCGACGCGAAGGTCGACGAACCTCGTGCCCGGGATCGTCGCCCACTCGACGAGCGGAATCGTCACCTCCGCCCGGACGATCCGCAGGGTCAGCGTCGTCGCCGCGTTCGGGTTGGCCGGGGCGCGGCGGATCGTGAGCGTCACCGGCGTCCCGGCCGGACCCCGGACCTTGGTCACGACGGCGTCCAGCGGCAGGCCCGCCGTCGGGGTTCCGTCGACGGCCGTCACGACGTCGCCCCGGCGCAGTCCGGCCCGATCGGCGGGGCTGTCGCGGAAGATGCCGACGACGATCGGCTCGGTGCCGGTGGTGTCCATCTCGGCCCCGATCCCGGCGTACGAGCCGGCCAGCGCCGCCTCCGAGGCGGCCAGCTCGTCCGGGGTCAGGAAGGAGGTGTGGCCGGTGTCGCCGACCGCCTCGGTCATCCCCTCGATCGCGCCGTAGGCGAGCGTCTTCGAGTCGAGCGACGAGGCCCCGACGTACTGCTGGTGGAGGAGGTCCCAGGCCTGCTGGATGAGCGCGAAGTCGGCCCCTGTGGCCGGGTTCGTGGTTGCGGCGGGCGCGCCGGCGGACAGGGGTCCATCGAGCAGGACGGCGCGATCGAAGCCGACGCCGGCCCCGAACAGGATCACCGCGAGGAGCCCGGCGCCGAGCGGGCCCAGGAACCGACGCCGGCGAGGGCGGCGAGCAGGGGGCGGCGAGAGGTGATCGGGTTCACCGGCGGCGGGCCCATCCGCGACCGGCGGGGCGATCTCCGGGGTGGCCGCGCCCGCCGGCTCCCGTGGATCAGAATCAGGGGTCTGCTGGTCGAGCATGCTGTCCATGATCCGTCACCGAGGTTGCCCTGTCGTTCGGGGCCGGTGAAGTTTCGTTCGCCGGTGACCGGTTCGGGCGGCCGGGGACCCGATCGCAGCCAGAAACCGCGGCCCGACCCACTTGACAGCGGCTCCGGTTTGGGCGAATGTCTTAGGCGTTCGCCTAACCGACTTGCTGTGCGGAGCGTCCCCGGCACCGGCGGCGTCCGAGCAAGGAGGTTGGTGGTGGCGATGATGGTCATCCGCAACGGGGTCGAGGTCGACCGGCTGGTGGCGACGATCGGCGCGGTTCGGTCCGATCCGCGGCTGGGCGAATTCACATTTCGGGCGAGCAGCACCTGGGAACACGGCGGGCGCAGCCGCGGCGAGATCGGGGTGTTCGATCACGCCGGCTCACCGACGACCGATCGACCGCAGCCGTTCCGGCTGATCGGCGACGAGCCGCCGGTCCTGCTCGGCGCCAACCAGGGTCCGAACGCCGTCGAGCTCGTGCTCCAGGCGCTGGCCTTCTGCTACAGCGTGGGCTACGTCTACAACGCGGCGGCGCGGGGCATCGAGATCGACGAGCTGAGGTACGAGGTCGAGGGCGATCTCGATCTGCGCCGCTTCCTCGGCCTTGACGGCCCGAGGGCGGGCTTCGGTGCCATCCGGGCCAAGGCGTGGGTCCGTTCGCCGAACGCGACGGCCCAGCAGCTCGAGGAGCTCTGCCAGTATGTCCAGGACACGTCACCGGTCCTCGATATCCTGACGAACGAAGTCCCGGTGACGACGGATCTGGAGGTTCTGCCCTGACCCCGAGCGTCTCCGCGCCGGTGTCTCGCAACTCGACCGAGGCACGGCTCCTCGATGCTGCCGAACGGTTGCTCGTCAGCGTCGGCTACGGCGCGATCACGACTCGACTCCTGGCGGACGAGGCCGGTGCCAACGCCGGCCTCGTCCACTACTACTTCGGCTCGATGGACAACCTGTTCGTCCGCGTGCTCGAGCGCTTCACCGACCGGCTGATCGAGCGGCAGCGGGCGATGTACGCGGATCCGGATCGGCCATTCATCGAGAAGTGGCGAACGGCGATGCGCTACCTGGAGGCGGACCGCGACTACCAGAAGGTCTGGTACGAGCTCCGGGCGCTGGCCTGGAACCGCCCGGCGCTGCGCGACCGGCTGACCTGGGTTGATGAGCAATGGCGGACGGTCCTGACCGAGGCCTTCGAGGAGCCGCGGCGGCGGTACCGGATCGAGATGCCGCTCGAGGCGCTCGTGGCGCTCGTCATGACCTTCAACGAGGGGCTGATCCTCGAGCGGCTGTCGGGAATCACGGCCGGCCAGGGGCCGCTCCTCGACTGGATCGACGCGTTCCTCGTGGAGCGCGAAGCGGCCGCCAGATGAGCGCGTCGTCTGCCAAGCGGCTCGCTCGCTCGGCGGCCGTGGCCCAGCCCGCCACCCCGGAGGTCTTCGAGCGGCTCGCGCCGCGGTTCGAGGGCCTCGCGCCGGGCAGCCAGGTCACCGGCACGCCGCTCGAGCAGTCTCGGGCGCGCCGGCCGGACCGGGAGGGCTCCCTCGACCGGGACGGGGTTCGTGTCTTCTGGGAGTCGTACGGCGAGGGGGAGCCGGCCGTCGTGCTCTTCCCGAGCTGGATGCTCGTGAACAGCCGGATCTGGAAGATGCAGATCCCGTTCCTGGCGGCTCGCCACCGGGTCGTTACCCTCGATCCCCGAGGGAACGGCCGGTCCGATCGGCCGGGGAGTGCCTCGGCCTACGACCAGCAGGCCTACATCGACGACGCCCTCGCGGTCATGGACCACCTTGGCCTGGAGCGGTCCGTCGTGATCGGGTTCTCGATCGGAGGGCTGCACGTCCTCGCCTTCGCGGCCCAGCATCCGGGGCGCGTCGCGGGAGTGGTCACGATCGCCGCGTCCCTGCCGCTCGGTTCCCCGATCCCAGCCCGCGCGGTCGCCTTGGCGGCCACGGCCAGCGAACCCTCCCGGACCGACGGCTGGTTCAAGGCCAACCCCCGCCTGTGGCGGCGCGGGCCGGCCGAGTACCGTGACTTCGCGCGCTACTTCTTCGGCCAGTTCTTCAGCGAGCCGCACTCGACCAAGGGCTACGAGGATGCCGTGGGCTGGGCCCTCGAGACGACCGGCGAGGCCCTGGCGACCGAGTGGGAGGGACGGGCCGTGGTCGAGAGCCCGGAGGAGACGCTCGCCCTGCTCTCCCGCGTGGCCGCGCCGGTGCTCGCCATCCACGGGACCGACGACCGGATCAGCCCGGCCGAGCGCTCGGAGCAGATCGCCCGGCTGACCGGCGGCCGGCTCGCGCTCCTGGAGGGTTCAGGGCATGGGCCGCTCGTGCGCGACCCGGTGAAGGTCAACCTCCTGATCGAGGAGTTCATCAGCCAGCTTGGCGACCGACGGCCGGAACGCCGCCAGCACTGGGTCCGGGGCAGGAGCCGCCGTCGCCGGGCGCTGTTCGTCTCCTCGCCGATCGGCCTCGGTCACACCCAGCGCGACCTGGCCATTGCGCGCGCCCTCCGTGAGCTGCGCCCGGACCTCGAGATCGATTGGCTGGCTCAGGATCCGGTCACGACCGTTCTCGAAGTGGCCGGGGAGCGGATCCACCCGGCCAGCCCCCGGCTGGCGAGCGAGGCCCGCCACATCGACGTCGAGTCGGGCGAGCACGACCTCCATGCCTTCCAGGCGATTCGCCGGATGGACGAGATCCTGTTGGCTAACTTCATGCTGTTCCACGAGATCGTCCGCGACGAGGCGTATGACCTGTGGATCGGCGACGAGGCGTGGGAGGTCGACTACTACCTCCACGAGAACCCCGAGCTGAAGCGGGCCGCGTATGCCTGGCTGACGGACTTCGTGGGCTGGCTGCCGATGCCCGAAGGAGGCGAGCCGGAGGCGATCCTGACGGCCGACTACAACGCCGAGATGATCGAGCACATCGCCCGCTACCCTCGGGTCCGCGACCGGGCGATCTTCGTCGGCAACCCGGATGACATCGTGCCCGACCGGTTCGGGCCGGATCTGCCCCTGATCCGAGATTGGACCGAGCGGCACTACGCGTTCTCCGGCCACATCACCGGCTTCGACCCGATCGACCTCGATGCACGCCCCGCCCTGCGCGAGGCGCTCGGCTATCACCCCGGCGAGCAGGTCTGCCTGGTCTCGGTCGGTGGCTCGGGCGTCGGAGGCGACCTGCTGCGCCGGGTCATGGCCGCGTTCCCCGAGGCCCGCCGGCTCGTGCCGAACCTGCGGATGGTGGTCGTCGCCGGACCGCGGATCGACCCCGCGACACTGCCGCCGGAGCAGCCCGGGCTGGAGGTTCGGACGTACGTGCACGAGCTGTATCGCCACTTCGCCGCCTGCGACTTGGCGCTCGTCCAGGGCGGCCAGATCGGA
>JAKAHU010000128.1 GCA_021825385.1 Chloroflexota bacterium
GTTCGCCTCACCATCACGGACAACGGCCCCGGAGTGCCGCCGGACCTCGCCGACCACCTCTTCGAGCCGTTCGTCACTTCGAAGGCGAGGGGCACGGGCCTGGGCCTCTTCGTCGTGGACACGCTGGTGCGGAGGATGGGAGGCAGCGTCCGTCTGAGCGCTGCGCCCTCGGGCGGGACGGAGGCCGTCCTCGAGATGCCCCAGGCGGAGGAAGGAGGAGACCGTGCCGGAGCGTGAGGAGAGCCCGATCCGCCTGATCATCGTGGAGGACGACGACCGGACGCGCGAGGAGCTCGAGCGCATCCTCGGCAGGCAGACGGGATTCGTCATCGAGTCCTTCGAGAAACCCGGCGCGGCGCTGGCCGCCGTGACGAGCGCACGGCCCGACCTCGCCCTCCTCGACCTCAAGCTCCCCGAAATGGACGGGATCGCCCTCCTGGACCGGATGCGGGAGCGCGCCCCGGATGTCATGGCCATCATCATGACGGGATTCGGGGAGGCGGAGACCGCCCGCAACGCCAGGGAGCACGGGGCGGCGGACTTCGTGGAGAAACCTCTCGACCTGCCGTACCTGCTCGTGACCCTGCGCCAGCAGGCCCGCGAGGCGCTCCTTCGCAGGAACCTCCGGGCGAGCGGCGAGCTAAGGCGCCCCGGCGCCCCGCGGTCGCCGGTTCCGGCTCGGTCGTCGACTCACCGGCCGACTGGCCGGCGGAGGTCGGGGCCGCGGGCGTGGCCGGCAGGTCGCCGGCCGCTGGCGGTGAGGCCGGCTCCTGGGTGCCGCTCCGGCGCAGGTCAGCCGCCACCTCACGGCTCTTCTCGGCGACCTTTTGACCGAGATCAGTCGTCACCTCGGCCGCTTTGTGGGCGAGCGGCCCGGCCGCCTCACCGGCCTTGGCGGCGAGCTCGGCCGCCTTGGCCGCAACGTCCCGGAGGACCGGGCCGGCCTGGGTCGAAAGCTCGTCGATCATCACCTGGAGCTGGTGGAGCCATTCGGCTGGGCGCGCTCCCGGACCTCCGCCCGGCTCACCGGCCCCGCCGCCCGTTGCCTTCGGTTCGTTTGGTTCGCTGGTCATCGTCGGGCCTCCTGTCATCAACTGGCTGGCTCGTCAGCCCCCAGTGTGCGCCGGCCAGGCGATCGGTCAAGGGCCGAGCGGCTCGCCCGGGGATGACCGGTCGGCCGGTCGTGACGCTGGTCAGTGCCGGAAGTGGCGCACGCCGGTCAGAAGCATCGCCGCTCCGGCCGCCTCGGCGGCCGCGATCACCTCGCCGTCGCGGATCGAGCCGCCCGGCTGGATGAAGGCGGACACCCCGGCCTCGAGGCAGGCGACGACCGCATCGGGAAACGGGAAGAAGGCGTCCGAGGCGCAGGCGGCGCCGGCCAGCCGCTCCGGCCCGAGCAGGGTCCGGGCCTTCTCGACCGCCTGGCGGGCGGCATCGACCCGGCTCGTCTGGCCCGAGCCGAGCCCGATCAGCATCCCATCCCGGACGAGCACGATCGCGTTCGAGGTGACCCCCCGGACGAGCCGCCAGGCGAGCTCGAGATCGGCACGCTCCCGGTCCGTGGGCGCCCGGCTCGTCGCCAGCCGCCAGCTGAGCGGGTCGTCGGGCAGGATGTCGGGCGCACTGACCAGGACCGCGCCGCCGGCGCTGCGCAGCGAACCGGTCGGATCGATCGCCAGGGGCACGCCGGCGGCGCCCGGTTCGGGGCCCGGGTCGGTTCCCGCGGCTGCCCGTGAGCCGAGGATCGGGTCGACGACCAGGCGCAGGTTCGGCTTGGCCGCCAGGACCGCCCGGGCCTCGTCGTCGTAGGCCGGAGCGACGACGATCTCGAGGAAGATCGAGCCGAGCGCCTCGGCGAGGGTCCGGTCGACCGTCCCGGTGAGGGCGACGACCCCCCCGAAGGCCGAGACCGGGTCGCCCTCGAGGGCCGCCCGCCAGGCCGCCAGGAGGTCGTCGCGCTCGGCCGCCCCGCACGGGTTCGTATGCTTGACGATCACGCAGGCCGGGCCCCGCAGCTGGCGCGCGAGCGCCGCCGCGGCGGCCGCGTCGAGGATGTTGTTGTAGCTCAGCGGCTTGCCCTGGAGGGGCGCCGCCGCGGTCGCGAACGGGCCCGCCCGGAGCCGCTCGCCGGCGCGCCGGTAGCGTGCCGCGGGCTGGTGCGGGTTCTCGCCGTAGCGCAGCGTCGAGACCTTCTCGAGCGCGACCGTCAGGCTCGGCGGGTACGGGTCGGAGGCGCCCGGCAGACCCGGCTCGTCGGGCAGCCCGACGCCACTCGCGGCGATCCGGGCCGGCAGCTCGGCGGCGATCCGAGCATCGTAGGCGGCGGTGGCCCGGAAGGCCTCGATCGCCAGCGCGGCCCGCAGCCCGTCCGGCACGCCGCCATCACGCCGAAGGGCGGCCAGGACCTGTTCGTAGCGGGCCGGGCTGGTGACGATCGCCACGCCGGTGTGGTTCTTCGCCGCCGCCCGCACCAGCGAGGGTCCGCCGATGTCGATCTCCTCGATCAGCTCGTCGAGCGTCGTTCCGGGCCGCTCGGCGGCGGCGGCGAAGGGGTAGAGGTTGACCACGACCAGCTCGAACGGGGCGATCGCGGCGGCGAGGAGCTGGCGGCGATGGTCGGCCAGGCGGCGATCGGCCAGGATCCCGGCGTGGATCCGCGGGTGGAGCGTCTTGACCCGGCCGTCGAGCATCTCCGGGAAGCCGGTCACGGCGGCCACGTCGGTCACCGGCAGGCCGGCCTCGCGGAGCGTGCGGGCCGTTCCGCCGCTCGAGACGAGCTCGAACCCGAGCCCGACCAGCCCGGCCGCAAACGGGACGAGCCCGGTCTTGTCGGAGACCGAGAGGAGCGCCCGGCGCGGGACCGGGACGACCGCCGCGGCGCGCTCGAGATCGACCGTCACCCGCCGGCCCTCGAGCCCCAGGGCGCCGGCCAGGGCGAGAGCGACCGCGCGCGGCAGGAGGCGATGCTCGACCGCGCGGATCCGGGCGTGGAGGGCCGTCTCGTCGTCGTCGGGCAGAACCGGGACGGCCTCCTGGGCCACGATCGGCCCGCCGTCGAGCGTGGCGTCGACGAGGTGGACGGTGGCACCGCTGACGGCCACCCCGTGGGCCAGCGCATCGCGGACCGCGTGCGCGCCCGGGAAGCTGGGCAGGAGCGCCGGATGCGTGTTCAGGATCCGGCCCGGGAAGGCGGCCAGGGTGGCCGGACCGATGATCCGCAGGTAGCCCGCGAGAACGACCAGGTCGATCTCCGCCGCCCGCAGGGTCGCGGCCAGGGTCGCGTCGCCGGCAGCCCGCCGGGACGGCTCGCGGGCCGCCAGGTCCGGCACGAGGGCGGTCTCGATCCCCTGCTCGACCGCCCAATCGAGGGCCGGGCAGGCCCGGTCGGCGAAGACGAGCACGATCGAGCCGCCGAGCTCGCCCCGAGCCGACGCCGCGGCGAGCGCCCGGAGGTTGCTCCCGGCGCCCGAGACACCAACCGCGATCCGTCCGGCCGGTCCGCTCATCCGGCTATCTCCCGGAGCGTCCCCTCGGCGTAGCGCTGGCCATCGAGATCCTCCACCGGCATGACCTCGCCCACCAGCCAGGCTCGTTGCCCGGCCGCGCCCAGCTCGGCGATCGTGGCCGCCACGGCCGCCGGCGGGACGACGACGACCATCCCGAGCCCGCCGTTGAAGGTCGCCCGCAGCTCGTCATCGGCCAGCCCGCCGAGGGCACCGAAGAGGCGCATCACCGACGGCATCGGCCAGCGCTCCGGGTCGAGGCGGGCGCCAAGCCCCTCGGGCAGCGCCCGCGGCACGTTCCCGGGCAGGCCGCCCCCGGTGACGTGGGCCACCCCATGGAGGGCCAGGCCGGCCGCCTCGAGCGCCTCGCGCAGCCGGAGGATCGCCTGGGTGTAGATCCGAGTCGGGGTCAGGAGGACCTCGCCGAGCGTCGCCAGCGCGTGCTCCGGCTCGCGGGCGAGGGCCGCGTCGCGCTCGGCGTCACCGAGGCTCCGGCGCAGTTGAGCCTGGTACGGGCCGCCCAGATCGAGGTCGTACTCGGCGATCAGCGAGCGGACGAGGGTGAAGCCGTTGGCGTGGAGCCCGCTCGCGGCGAGGCCGATGATCGCGTCGCCCGGCCGGGCGGCGGTCCCGTCGAGCAGGCGCTCGCGCTCGACGATCCCGACGCAGAACCCGGCCAGGTCGAACTCGTCGGGCTCCATCAGCCCGGGGTGCTCGGCGGTCTCGCCCCCGATCAGGGCACAGCCGGCCGCCCGGCAGCCGGCGGCGACCGAGCCGACCAGCTCGGCCACGTCGACCGGGACGAGCCGCCCGACCGCCACGTAGTCGAGGAAGAAGAGCGGGGCCGCCCCGGTGCACACGACGTCGTCGGCGCACATCGCGACGAGGTCGATCCCGATCGTGTCGAAGCGGTGGAGGGCGGCCGCGATCGCGGTCTTCGTGCCGACCCCGTCGGTGGCCGAGACGAGGAGCGGCTCGCGGTAGCCGGCCGGCAGCGTGACCGCTCCGGCAAATCCGCCCAGGCCGCCGATCACCTCGGCCCGGCGAGTCGACTCGACGGCCGCCCGCATCAGCTCGACCGCCTGCTCCCCCGCCCTGACGTCCACGCCTGCGGCCCGGTATGCTCGCCGCTCGTCAGCCACCGGTCGCAACCACCTCCTCCTCGAGGACGAACTTGCGCCGGGCCGCGTCGTAGGGCACCGGCTCGGGGTAGTTGCCGTCGAAGCAGGCGAAACAGAACCGCTCGTACGGCAGGTCGAGCGCGTTGAGCACGCCCTTGATCGAGAGATAGCCCAGTGAGTCGGCCCCGATGAACGCCCGGATCTCCTCGACCGAATGATGGGCCGCGATCAGCTCGGTCTCGATCTGGGTATCGATCCCGTAGAAGCAGGGGTGGTGGATCGGCGGGGCGCTGATCCGGACGTGGACCTCGGCGGCGCCGGCCCGGCGCAGGAGGGCAACGATCTGCTGGGTCGTCGTGCCGCGCACGATCGAGTCGTCGACCACGATCAGCCGCCGCCCCCGGATCACGTCGCGGAGCGGGTTGAGCTTGATCGTCACGCCCCGGTGGCGCATCGCCTGGGAGGGCTGGATGAACGTCCGCCCGACGTAGCGGTTGCGCACCAGGCCCTCGCGGTAGGGCAGGCCCGAGCCCTCGGCGAAACCGGCCGCGGCGGCCGCCCCGGTGTCGGGAACCGGCATGACCAGGTCGGCCGCGACCGGGTGCTCGGCCGCCAGCTGGATCCCCATCCGCCGGCGGGCCTCGTACAGGCTGACGCCCTCCATGTACGAGTCCGGGCGGGCGAAGTAGATCAGCTCGAACACGCACAGGGCGGGCTGGGCCGGCGCGAAGCGGACCGAGCGCGGCTCGTGGCCCTCCTCGAGGATGACGATCTCGCCCGGCTCGACGTCCCGGACGTACTCGGCACCGACGATGTCCAGACCGGCCGTCTCCGACGAGAGGAGCCAGCCGGTCAGCTCGTCCGCGGGCACCGGCGAACGGCCGGCCGAACCGGCCGTGGTCGCCTCCCCGGACGGCCGGATCCGGCCGATCACGAGCGGCCGGAAGCCGTGCGGATCACGGACCCCGACCACCCGCCGCTCGTCGAGGATGACCAGGCTGTACGCGCCGCGGACGGTCGGCAGGACCCGGCACAGCGCCTCGACGAGGTCGGACGCGGGATCGTCGGCCAGGAGCGCGGTCAGGAGCTCCGTGTCGGTCGTCGCCGGCAGCCGACTGAGCCCGCCCGCGAGCCGGTCGAGCAGCTCGCGGGTGTTGACCAGGTTGCCGTTGTGGCCGACCGCGATCGAGCGGCGCGGTCCCAGGCGGAACGTCGGCTGGGCGTTCTCCCAGACCGTCGAGCCGGTCGTCGAGTAGCGACAGTGCGCGATCGCGAGCCGTCCCCGCAGGCTCGGCAGGCGACGCTCGTCGAGGACCGAGTTGATCAGCCCGAGGTCCTTGTAGACCATCAGCTGCTCGCCGTCGCTGACCGCCAGGCCGGCCGACTCCTGGCCCCGGTGCTGAAGGGCGAACAACCCGAGCGTGGCGATCCGGGCCGCCTCGACCGGCGATTCGCCCCAACCGGGCGGCAGGACCGCTCCGAACACACCGCACATCGTCAGGCGTCCTCGCCCAGGGCCCGGACGAGGCCGTGCTCCCAGGCATGGCGAAGCTCGGCGACCGGGACGTCGAGGGCGTCGGCGACTCGTGAGCCGCGCGCCTCGGCCGCCCCGGTCGCGCCCTCGCCGGTCAGCTCGATGACGAGCCGCTCACCGCCGACGGTGCCCAGCTCCTCGGCCGGCAGCCCGAACTGGCGGGCGAGCAGGAGGAAGGCCGGGACGTGGCGCGGCCGGCAGGTGACAACGAGACGGGAGGGGCTCTCGCCGAACAGCTCGACCGCCGGCGCCCAGCGGACCCCGACCCGCAGCCGAGCGCCGCGACCGCCCCAGATCGCGCCCTCGGCGAGGGCGACGGCGAGCCCGCCGCCCGAGACGTCCTGGGCCGACTCGACGAGTCCTCGCTCGATCGCCTCGCGGATGAAGCGCTGGAGGGCGACCTCGCGGGCGAGATCGAGGACCGGCGGGCCGTCCTCGGCGGCGACCCCGGCCAGGGCCGCGTACTCGCTCCCGGCCAGACCGGGGGTCGCCTCGCCGACGAGGACGACGACGTCGCCGTCGGCGACGAAGGCCGGCCCGACCCGGCGCGTGACGTCTTCGAGCAGACCGACGATCCCGATCTCGGGGGTCGGGGCGATCGCCCCGCTCGGCGATTCGTTGTACAGGGACACGTTGCCCCCGGTCACCGGCAGGCCGAGCGCCCGGCAGGCGTCCCCGAGGCCGCGGACCGCCTCGCTCAGCTGCCAGAACGCCTCGGGCCGGGTTGGATCGCCGAAGTTCAGGCAGTTCGTCACCCCGAGGGGTCGGGCGCCGGTGATCGAGACGTTCCGAGCCGCCTCGGCCACGCTCAGCGCGGCACCCAGCCAGGGGTCGAGCAGGCCCACCCCGTGGTTCGCGTCGGTCGTTGCGACCAGCCCCTTCGTCGTCCCCCGGATCCGCAGGACCGCAGCCCCGTCACCCGGTCCGACGACCGTGTTCGCCCCGACGTTGCTGTCGTACTGCTCATAGACCCAGCGCCGGCTCGACAGGTTCGCCGAACCGAGCAGGGCGAGCAGCACGGCCCCCGGGTCCATGCCCCGCTCCGGGAGCAGCTCGGCCGGCTCGGCCGGGACCCCCGGAGCGGGAGCCGGACGGCGCCGGGCGGGCGGCGCGGCGAGCCGGTGGTGGACGATCGCGTCGCTGGTCAGGGCCCGAGCGGGGATCCGGGCCAGGACCCGGGCCCCCGGCCGCGGGCGGCCGTCCTGGTCGAGACCGCCCTCGACGACGGTGATCTGGCCATCGTCGGTCACCCGGCCGATGATCGCGACCGGCAGGCCCCAGCGCCGGCAGACCGCCTCGACGGCCGGATAGCGCTCGGGCCGGACGATCGCCAGCATCCGCTCCTGGGACTCCGAGATCATCACCTCGAACGGCTCCATCCCCGGCTCGCGGCGGGGCACCGCGTCGAGATCGATCACGATCCCGGTCCCGGCCCGATCGGCCGTCTCCGAGGTGGCGCAGGTGATCCCGGCCGCGCCGAGGTCCTGGAGACCCTCGATCAGCCGGGCCTCGATCAGCTCGAGCGAGGCCTCGATCAGCAACTTCTCCGCGAACGGGTCGCCGACCTGGACGCTCGGGCGCTTCGATGGGTCGTCGTCGGCAAATGTGGCCGAGGCAAGGACCGAGGCGCCCCCGATCCCGTCGCGCCCGGTCGTCGAGCCGAACAGGACGACCAGGTTACCCGGCCCGGGCGCGTGGGCGAGCGTCAGACGATCCTCGGGCAGGAGCCCGATGGCCATCACGTTGACCAGCGGGTTGCCCTGGTAGGACGGGTCGAAAACGAGCTCACCGCCGACGGTCGGCACACCGACACAGTTGCCGTACCCCCCGACCCCGGCCACGACCCCGTGGACCAGGTGCCGGGTGCGCGGGTCGGCCGGGTCCCCGAAGCGGAGGGCGTCGAGGACGGCGATCGGACGGGCGCCCATGGTGAAGATGTCGCGCAGGATCCCCCCGACACCGGTCGCGGCGCCCTGGTACGGCTCGACCGCCGAAGGATGGTTGTGCGACTCGATCTTGAACGCCACGGCCAGCCCGTCGCCGATCGAGATGACGCCGGCGTTCTCCCCCGGCCCGGCGACGACGCCCTCGCCGGCGGTCGGCAGGGTGCGCAGGAGTGGCTTCGAGCTCTTGTACGAGCAGTGCTCGCTCCACATGACGCTGAACATCGCCAGCTCGAGGTCGTTCGGCTCGCGGCCGAGCCGATCGCGGATCGCGTCGAGCTCGTCATCGGTGATCCCGAGTTGACGGTGGAGCGGGAGAACGGCGGTTGTCATCGGGCCCCGGCCTCGAGCTTCCGCCCGGCGACCGGACGCCCGGCCGCGCTCTCGACGAGCGAGCGGATGATCAGCAGCCCGTCGTCCGAGCCGAGCAGCGGCTCGACCGCCGTCTCGGGGTGCGGCATCAGCCCGGCCACGTTGCCGGCCGCGTTCATCACCCCGGCGATCCCGCGCAGCGAGCCGTTCGGGTTGGCCGGGTCGTCCGGGTCGAGGGCCGGCCGGCCGTCGTCATCGACGTAGCGGAAGAGGACCTGGCCGTCGCGCTCGAGGGCGTCGAGCGTCGCCTCGTCGGCGTAGTAGCAGCCTTCGCCATGGGCGACCGGCATGCGCAGCGGTCGCCGCTCGCCGATCAGGTGGGTGAACGGGGTGTCGAGACGCTCCGGCGCGATCGTCACCTGGCGGCAGACGAAGCGGAGGGAGCGGTTCCGGAGCAGCGCGCCGGGGACGAGCCCCGCCTCGGCCAGGACCTGGAAGCCGTTGCAGATGCCGAGCACGAGACCGCCCGCCGCGGCGAAGGCGCTGACCGCGCGCATCGCCGGTGAGAAGCGAGCGATCGCGCCCGCCCGCAGGTAGTCGCCGTAGGCGAACCCGCCCGGCAGGACGATCGCGGCAACCCCCTGGAGGTCGGCCGACTCGTGCCACAGGCTGACCGGTTCCGCGCCGGCCAGCTCGAGGGCGTGCAGCGCGTCGCGGTCACGGTTCGAACCCGGGAAGACGACCACGCCGACCCGGACGGTCATCGCGCTTCGGCCTCCGTGCCCGGCGTGGCCGGCGGCGCGGGTCGGACCGAGGCCGTCGACGAGATCGCGCCGAGCAACTCGATCCCGTAGACCTCGATCAGCGGGTTGCTCAACAGCTCGCGAGCAAGCTGGTCGACGATCGCTCGTGCCTCCGCCTCGCCGGGGGCCGCCACGGTCAGCTCGATCCGCCGGCCGACGCGGACCGCGGAGATGCCGCTCAGTCCGAGGTGGGGCAGGCTCTGCTCGACGGCCCGGCCCTGGGGATCGAGGATGCCCGGCTTGGGGGTGACGTTGACCGCGTAGCGGAACTCGGCCACCGGCTGGCCCGAGGCAGCCGGGTTCGTTGCGGGCTGGCGCGTCGCCGGCTGGTTCATGGCGCGATCACGTCCTCCTCGAGGTAGCGCGCGAAGCTCGCCCCGGTGATCCGCTCGAACGCCTCGACGTAGCGGGCCCGCGTCCCGGCCACGATCTCGGCCGGCAGCTCGGGGCCGGGGGCGGTCTTGTCCCAGGGCTGAGTCTCGAGCCAGTCACGGACGAACTGCTTGTCGTACGAGGGCTGGGGGTGGCCCGGCTCCCAGGCCGCGGCGTCCCAGAAGCGGCTCGAGTCGGGGGTCAGCAGTTCGTCGATCAGGAGCAGCTCGCCGGTGCGCGGGTCGCTCCCGAACTCGAACTTCGTGTCGGCCAGGATGATCCCGGCCTGCTCGGCGATCGCAGCGGCGTGGACGTAGATCCGGAGCGCGATGTCGCGAACCCGCTCGGCCAGCTCACCTCCGACCAGCTCGACCATCTGGTCGAAGCCGATGTTCTCGTCATGCGCGCCCTGCTCGGCCTTGGTCGAGGGGGTGAGGATCGGGCTGGGCAGGCGATCGCTCTCGCGCAGGCCGGCCGGGAGCGGGATGCCGCAGATCGTTCCGGTCCGCTGGTACTCCTTCCAGCCCGAGCCGGCAACGTAGCCCCGAACGATCACCTCGACCGGCAGGACCTTGGCCCGCCGGCAGAGCATGATCCGGCCGCGCAGCTCCGCCCGC